>DAONAB010000151.1:0-6001 GCA_035400805.1 Nitrospira sp.
CGCGGGTTGGCGGTGACGAGGTACCGGATGGGGACGATGTTACTTTCTGCAGAAGTAGAGATAAAAGTCGGCGAATTCCTCGGATGGAAGCCCCAATTGCACCGGCTTCTTCCTATTGCCGCATAGAAGCGTCCATTCTGCCGCAAGCTTTGCCAGCTGCTCCTCATTCACTCCATGCGTGCCCCACAAATTCACCGCAGCGGAACTCAAGACCACCGTCACCGTGCGCGTGGAAGGCCCGTAACTAAATTTGAATTCGTGCCCCCCTCGAAACAGAGGGATGACGCCCTCTCGCGATCGCAGCCCCCGGTGCTCGCATTTCGTGCAGACCAACGATTCCAGCCCGCTTCGAGTATCGTACTCAGCGGCGCAGACCTTCATGCGACCGTCACATTTCTGGACTGGGCAACGGGCTCCGTCTGAGCCTTGTGAGGCTTGATCGGAAGACGAGAGTGGTATGGATGGTGAAGCCGGATCGCCTGGTGCGCCTGAATATTCGTTTTCTTGCACAGTGACCTCAGCGATGCGTTGGACCATCTGTGGAACTCCAGGCAGAGAACAGCACCAGCACGATGCCATGATTAACTATGGCAAGTATATCAGACGCGAAAACCGGTCCTGGGTGGGCTCGCTCCATGGCCGCCCTGTCCAGAGCAGACGAGAGTCTGTACCACGAGCCGGCACAAGCCTCTGGTTTTCAGTCTATTTTTCTCCTAATATCAAGCCTCTGCCCGACGGCACTGTGCCACAAGAGGCGTGAAACCACAACCGCTGCTTCCCCTGCCGACGGCAAGCCGACGGGGGCGACATTCGAAAGGACCATCGACCGTGACAGACGACTACGCGCGCAGGAAGGTACAAGTCATCAAGGAGTTTCTCGAGGCACAATTTCCGGCCCCCTATGTCGTGGAAGCCATCCTGCCGAGAAGAGATCCACTGGCCGATACGAAATATAAAGTCATCCTCAACAACCTGGTCGAGCACACCCTCCTGGTCTGCCCCGCCGTGGTGATGGACAGCTTTCCCACGCCGGACCTCCTGAAGGAATTGCTCGTGTCTTGTAAAGTCATCGACAAGGTGAAGGCCTCGACCGACTCCCGGATCTGCCATGACGATCTGGGCACCGACGACCAGAATTATCAAAAGCCCATCAGATCAGTGCGGGGACTCTAGCTCACGGATCTTCGACTCCCCGTTTAACCGCAAGCCATCCTGCATCTCTCTGCGATGATGGTGGGAGGTCGTCGCGCTTTGCGGTGCCGGACCTTGCCTCAAGATGCATCCCTACCCTCGTGCTCATCTTCTGATCGGTCGGTTTCTCGGCAACCGGTAATCCGCTCAAGAAAGTGATGGCGCGTAGAATGACAACTGCCTATTGGCTGGGATGAAGAGCCGAGGGGGGGACATACAACCGTTGACGGTCTTGTGGTGCGGGAGACGGGACTTGAACCCGTACGCCGGTTAAAGCACAGGATTTTAAGTCCTGGGTGTCTGCCGATTCCACCACTCCCGCGGCACAAACCGTCGCGGCGAAATCTAACACCCGGGTACCGGAGGGTCAAGCTGCAGGAGAGAAATCTTCTCGGTTGCGCAACGGCCTGTCCCCTGCGAGACAGGCCGTTGTGAGATAGTGACTCCGACCGACTGCCTCTCTTCACCGCCGGCTAGGCAGCTTCTTTATGATCGTCTTTCTTCACCAGCGCCCTGCTGCGTTCCACCATCGTGGACACGCCCGTCTTCACGGAGCGGCTGAACCGGGTCGCCTGAAGCTGGGCTTTCTTGGCGTATCGAGCCACATCGCGCCGCGTCTCCGCTCCGGACTTCGGCGCCAACAGTAACCCCAACGCCGCGCCTACGACTGCCCCGCCACCGATGATCGCTGCAATCTTGGCTGCTTCACGCCCTTTGGTAGACATCGTGACTTCCTCCCTCTCGAACAACAAGGTTGATGGTGCACTGACTCGGCGAGTAGCTGTCTCTACATACAGCATCAAGCATGCCAGACGTTGAGTAGCGTAGTTGAGCCGTATTTGCGGGGTTCGAGACAACCACGTTAGAGACGCCTCATAAAGGGTGCTGTTTTGTGAACAACGGCAGGAGACAACCGTTTCAGAAAAGCGACAGGTGTGCTTAGGGAACGTGTCTGAGGGCCGCTCACGCCTTGCCTGGCGCGGGCTGGCCGGTTGCCTTGCAATGTGGAGCACGCTCACATAAGATCGCGAAACTATGTGGAGTCCTTCTATGATGCCCTGGTTACACGCCATCCCCTACCCTGATATCGACCCCGTCTTTTTCAAATTGGGCCCGCTGCAATTCCGGTGGTACGGACTGATGTATCTCATCGGACTCACGCTGGCCTACTTCATCATCGAAGCTCGAGCGAGGGCCCAGAAACTTCCGCTGAACAAGGATCAGGTCTACGACATGATCGTCTATGCGGCGGTGGGGGTGTTTGCCGGCGGGCGGTTGGGGTATGTGCTGTTCTACAACCTGTCCTATTATCTGGAGAATCCGCTAAAGATCTTCGCGGTCTGGGAAGGCGGCATGTCGTTCCATGGCGGATTGATCGGCACCATCGTGGCGCTGATCCTGTTTGCTAGACGGCAAGGCATGTCGGTGCTGACGATTGCCGACCTCGCCGCCGGTGTGACCCCGGTGGGCCTCGGATTGGGGCGAATTGGCAACTTTATCAACGGTGAGCTCTATGGTCGCCCGACCGATGTGGACTGGTGTATGGTGTTTCCGGCCGGCGGCATGGTCTGCCGCCACCCGTCGCAACTGTACGAGGCGTTTCTGGAAGGGCTGTTGCTGTTTACGGTGTTGTGGTTGATCACCCGCCGACTGCCGCCATCCGGCACCATCTTCGGAGCCTTCCTTGTCGGCTACGGACTCTGCCGGATTATCGTGGAGTTTTTTCGGGAGCCGGATGCCCAGATCGGCTTCATTGTCGGCACGATTTCCATGGGGCAAATGCTCAGCATTCCCATGATCGTGGCGGGGGCCGTGATTCTGGCGATCGCCTCCCAGCGAAAGCGGCCGCTCCGCTCAGACTCCGGCTCAACCGCGGCGCTGTGAGTACCGTCTTGCAGTCGGTTGCTATTTTGGATTGGCGTCCATCCAGGACTTCTTTTCCAGAGTCAGTTCGCTGTCATACTTTCTGAGCGGCGGAGCGTCCCAGATGACCTTATTACCGGGAGCCAGATTAGCCGCAGCGACATAATGCTTTCGGGCTTCGGCTTTCTCTCCCAGTTTCTCCAGAGCCAACGCCAGATTATAGTGCGCTTCTGCCAGCGTCTCCTCGGCCCGGATCGTCGCCAGATACGTGTCTCGCGCTGCGGCCCAATCCTCCTTCAAGAGCAGTTGATTGCCGTGCTCTAACTGTCGACTCACCGCTTCGGCGGTTCCAGTCGGCGCATGGAGCGGCCGGATCTCAGCTTTCCGCGGCCCCGCACAGCCGACGACCGTGATGAGCACCATGACCATCCATCCAAGATGTTTCATGCCTTCTCCTTCTGTTCAGCCCTGAACCGTCACACCCAGCCGAAGAAAAATAAACTCAAATCCTGCGACCGGTTCTCCCAGCGACTGAGTGACCGCTTCCCGATACAACCTCGCCTGTTCACGATAGAGATCCGCCCTGGCGGCGACCTGATCGAGCGGGATCATATCCGTCTTGTAGTCGGCAATCCAGAGCCGGCCATCGACACGGTAGAGCAGGTCAATCGCCCCTTCTAAAATCTGTCGGCCTTCATTCCAGGGTATGAGAAACGGCAGCTCTCGCCCGACCACCGTCGCCTGCCGGAGTCGAGCATATGCGGGTGACTGGATGAAGGTCCGGAGCAGCGTCTGAATGTCATCCAGCATGGTCTGGCGGGTTCCCGGATCCGGCTCGTCGAGCGCCAGAGATGCCTCGCTGATGGCCGCCACCTGCCGTTCTGCATCAGCACTGAAATCCCAATATTGCAGTACCCGGTGCACGAGCGTCCCGATCGCTTTTCCCGACTGTCCGCCCCGCTCCTGGCGAGATGGTAAGACCGCCGAAGGCGCCATAGCAGCCGGTTTCCGAACGAACTCCGAAGGAGACACGATGAGGGCTTCCCGCCTTTGCGCCTCCCACACCCGGTCACGTTGCGCCCAGCGCTCGCAGAGGGCCTGATCGACGGCGCTCTCTTCCAACACCGTGGGCAGTGGACGAACCCGGGGCGGAGGACGGTCTTCCCCCTTCAGAATCGTGTGCCGAAGGCCAACACCTCCCACCGAGAGCTCGTCCTGCCCGTGTCCGTTCAACTCCACGCCGGCCGCCAGTTCGAGAAGATCCAGCAGAGCCCCGCGCACCCGTCGTTTCGGCAAGGCTCCCGATAACACCAGCGACTCACGTGCGCGAGTCATGCCGACATAAAACAGCCTGCGGCGTTCCGCCTGTTCTCGTATACGCGCCTTTTCTGCAATCATAACCGCGCCTGCCGTGCAGAGCCCTCCGAAATCCAACCCCTGCATGCCGGTAGACCAATCGTGCCAGATCTGCGGCCGCGCGGGCCCTCGACCAGCCCCGTCGCCATGGTGCAATCCGGCCAGAATCACCAACGGAAACTCCAGCCCCTTGGCCTTATGAATGGTCAACACCCGCACGGCATCCAGCGAGTCTTCCGACAACACACTCTCCGCTTGGTCCGGTTGTTCGCGAAGTCGCTCCATCATCAGTTCCACGAACCCGTTCAAGGTGAGCGCCGGACGATCAGCCAGATCCGCGGCCATCTGCCGTATCTTCAGGAGATTCGCCACAGCCTGTTCCCCGTGGATCGAGGCGGCAGCCAGTTCAAGCAAGGGAAGCTGTTGAAACACGAGATCCAGCACCTGAGGCAGCGGACAGCGGGGCGCTTCCTCATGCAGTCTCGCCAACACCGCATACAATCGTCGGAGCGGCTGAACATGGGGGCTGGTCCAGTTCGCCAGACGGCCGGCTTCGCGATAATCCAACGCCTGCGCCTCCTGCAGGCTCACTAAGGCGGAATCCGGCAGACCGCCGACCGGTGACCGCAAAAGGCCTACCAGCGCGATACGGTCGTGAGGATTCTCGATGCAGCGTAGAAGATTCACCAGGTCGATGACTTCCTGACGGCGATAAAAATGCTTTTCCCCGTCGATGATGTACTGAATGTCATGCCGCCGGAGTGCTTCCAGATATTCTTCCGCCTGCGTCAACTTCCGAAAGAGGATCGCAATATGGCCAGGCCGCAACCCGCTCTCAGGGCCCGTCGCTCCGTCTGCCGGTTCAGTCGGAGTCAGCCAGCGGGAGAGCATGGTCGCAATATGCTCGGCCTCCACCCTGGTCGCCGCCGCGGCGTCCAGATCGCCTTCTTCCTCGGCCTGCACCAATCGAAGTTCGACGCCGGAATTGCGAAACTGACTCGATCGATTCGGCTGCACGGTCAACGGCACATTCGGCGGCTGAACCGACGGGTGCGCTACTAGAAGACGGTTAAATACGCCGTTCACCAGGTCGAGCACCTGCGCGTGACTGCGAAAATTGGTCGCGAGTTCGCAGCGCAAGGCACCGGCTCGTTCCAACCGCTCCACGACGTGATCAAACGCTTCGATATCAGCTCGCCGGAACGCATAAATCGACTGCTTCGGATCGCCGACGATGAACAGCTTTCCCGATTCGAGTTCGGTCGTGCGCCAGGAAGTAGACTGCTCACCAGGCTGTTCAGCCAGATACAGAACAATTTCGTATTGCACCGGATCGGTATCTTGAAACTCATCGACTAACAAGGCGCGATAGTCTCGCTTCAGCCGCTCGCGAATCATCGGATAATCGCGGAGCAAGCTACGCGCCTTGCCCACTAACCCGTCAAAGGTCAGCCAGCCGGTATCCAGAAACGACTGTCGTACCGCGCGGACAAAGGGCGCCAACAGATCGAGGAGGTGCCCGAGCAGTCCATGATCCACCTTGAGCAATCGCGTGGCGATCCGCTGCAGCGATTCGGCTTCTTCGAAGTCT
>DAONAB010000151.1:6101-7791 GCA_035400805.1 Nitrospira sp.
CCATCGAGATCAATCAGATCGCTGTGCAGGCTGTAGGCCAATTGCCGCAGGTCTTCCAGACTGAATGCCGCCAGAAGTATGCGCCAACGCTCATGATCAGGGCCCGTCGATCCCAACTCACGATCCAACCACAGCTCCCACTCGCCGGTGAAATGTTCCTCAAAGCGAGACCCATCCTCATCGGTTTGAGACGTCGGACTGACGCCGGCCTCGATCGGATAGAGGCGCAGCAGATGGGCGGCGAAACTATGCAAGGTCCCGATCTGCGCCTTCTCGATATCCCGCAAGGCCGTCTCGGCGCGGGCGACAATCTCATCAGTCGTCCAGCCGAAACGCAGGCGTAAATCGGCTATCGAAACCGTGCCGCTACCGGTGGTCGCACCGTCCCGCCCTTCGAGCTGCACCAAGGCTCGCAGCCGTTCGCGCAACCGCAGTGTCATCTCCGTGGCAGCTTTGTTCGTAAACGTCAGGGCCACGATGCGGGAGAGATCCAACGGATCGGTCCGGCGCATGAGGAGGTACAGCAGCCGGTTGACCAGCAGGGTGGTTTTGCCCGTGCCCGCCCCGGCGATCACCACCACGTTGCGGTCGAAGGTGGTGGCTGCCGCTTCCCGGGCCGCCTGATCCGGAATCTGTGCGTGGTCAGTCACGAGCCACCTTCTGAAGCCGCACCGCATGTAATGCGCCGGCCAGGGGTGAACGGCGGAGCCGCCACAAACTTGGCTGATGCGCCTTCCGGCAGGCGGTCGCAAACTCGCAGTAGTCGCAGTGAGCCGCATCCGGTACGATGAAATGGCGTCCGCTTCGGATCCCATCGAGCAGCAGCTGCATCGTGCGACTCAACATCGGACCGGAGGCACCTTGCCAGCACGAGGCCGCGAACGAGGCGCGCTCAACGGCCGGCATGCCCTGCGGCAGGAGATACACAAATTCCACCTGCTCAGGCTGAAGGCTGTGTGCCTGTTCGTCAGATTCGGCGACGGCCATCAGCGCATAGAGCGCGGGCTGCAATCGTTGCGCCCGCACCGCCGCTTGCAGCAGCTGGCGATCCTTCGCTTCTACCCGGTCGTTCGCGCGATACTTGTAATCGATGACCCGGAGCGCCCCCGAAAGCGGATGCCGGTCCAGACGGTCCCATCGTCCACGCAGACCAATGGCGTCGCCCGTGGTGCCATCCTGAAGAACTCCTTTCGCATCGATTTCGCACTCCACCGGAATAAACCCTGAAGTTGCGGCTGCCTCGCGATCGAACCTGACCGTTGCTTCGACCAGGTGTCGCACCGTTTCCTGGGCTAATTGCCAGGTGAGGGCATAGCCGGTCCCGTGGGTCATGGCATAGGCGGTGAAGGCCTGCGTGACGGCTTGGGTGACTTCCGCCGCGACAACCGCAGGGGACGACGTTGCCGCCTCCCACCCCTGTCGAATCAGCGCCAGATAACAATGCCGCAGCGCTTCATGGCACAGCTGCCCCATGGCCGGCGGTGACAACTCCATCGAGACGCTCTGCCGTACCGATTCGAGGTCGAGCACTTGCGCAGAAAAATATTGAAAGGGGCAACGGGCATAGGCCTCGAGGGCAGTCGGCGAGACACCGCGCTCGCTGATCCGGGTCCAATGAGCCGTCGCGTCAGTCAGCATGCCGTCATAGGCGTTCAACGCGGGCACGCCGCTTTCGATCAGGCCTTGCGCA
>DAONAB010000152.1:0-7740 GCA_035400805.1 Nitrospira sp.
GCCCTCCGGAAGCCGAGGCGTTGTTGCGGCGCGAGGGCCGTGAGTGGTGGAATGGCGGGCAACCGTAGGCGGCCCGGAATCGAAAGTGAGGTTGTGAATGGCGGGGACGGATATTGCGACCCTGGCAGGGGGCTGCTTCTGGTGTTTGGAAGCGGTCTATGACCAGGTCAAGGGTGTACAGTCGGTCGAGTCCGGCTATATTGGCGGAGCGGTAGATGCGCCGACCTACGAACAGGTCTGTGGCGGGAGAACGGGACATGCCGAAGCGGTGCGAGTGACGTTCGATCCCGCCGTGGTCAGTTTTCGTGACCTGCTCGAGATATTTTTCGTGATTCACGATCCGACGACACGGAATCGGCAAGGGAACGATGTCGGCACCCAATATCGATCGGCGATCTTCTATCACACGCCGGCGCAGCAGCAGGCGGCGCAGGATATGATTGCCGCCGTGACTCAAGAGGGTCTGTATCCCAACCCGGTGGTTACCGAGGTGGTGCCGGCGACCCAGTGGTACGAAGCCGAGGCCTATCACCAGGAATACTTTGCCCGCAATCCGCTCGAAGGCTACTGCACATATGTGGTCGGGCCGAAGGTCGCCAAATTCCGCCAGCGGTTTCTGGCCTTGCGAAAGGGCTGAGTCGCAACGGCGCAAGGCCTCGCTAGGACGACTTGAACAGCCGTGTAATGCCGTCTTGCAGATCTTTGATCAGGCTGGGTTGCTGAGTGACCTGATGCGGTTTGATGAGGAGCTCGGCCTGCGGCGGGCAAAACGGCCATTCGATCCTGTTTTTGCCTTGGACCTGCGCGATGATTTCCTGTTCACCCGATCCCTCGGCCGGCGCATGGAGAACAATCATCGGATCCTTTGGATCGAGCAGGCAGGTTGAGTCATAGCCGGCCTGACGGTGTTGCTCCGGTTTAAAGAGCGGGACCTTGTGGGCTCCGGTGGAGAAGACCGTATCGCCATTGCGAATGGGTCCGTCGGGGGCGAGCGAAAAGAGCAGCATCGGCGTTAACAGAATCACCGCTGCCGCTGCTGCAATGGACCACAGCGGGGGCTCGGCTCCCTGCCGAGAAGACTGTTTGCTCGGGCTCATACCCGTCGACTGGGCTCCTTGCGATAGGACTTGCTTCCACGCGGGAACTGTTTCACACTCACGCCCCCCGCACCGGCGTGATCTTACGCGATGCGAAGGAGAAAGGCGCGTGACGACTGCCTCCATGGTGTATTGTCCAATGTGTTCCGGTAGCGCCAAGCGGGTGACCCGTCATGGCTGGCGTGATTTCGTGATGCGTGTGATCGGGTTCTATCCGTTTCGATGCACCCTCTGCCTCTATCGTTTCCGCTTGCGGCGCCGCACCTGATGCCGCTTCGACTAAGCCTGTTGTCCTAAACCGGCATCGTTGTGTGCGGATCTGGCACAGATGTTCCGTCGTTGTTGGACGGCCATGTCGTGGAAACTTGACTTGCACCACCCTAGGGTCTTTCTGTAGGATTCTCTCCTGGTCGTCACGTTGGCTTCGATGCAACTGAGTGAGAGAGATGTGAGAGAGATATGTCGTATTGCGGTAAGTGTTCCGGGTATACAAAACGTTCACGCCGTCAGGGACTGTTGGATTTCTTCTTCTTCCTGATCGGCTACTATCCCTACCGCTGTTTGCGATGTGGTCGGCGGACCCATCTGCGGCAGCGCGCCTGACTGTCCCTTCTGCGCCTTTTCCCTCAATGTTGAGCGATGGTTGCGCGACCTACCCTAACACCGGTGCGCCGGTGGTTCGCACGAGGTCAGCCTGCAGCGCACCGCGGGTCATACGCTACAGCAGATCTTCCTCGGCATCGGTCACCGTAGCGTCAGCGGCGACAGGGTCCGCTTTCAAGTCGGGGAAGTTGAAGAGCGAACGATCCAGGAGCAGCGAGGGCGCGATGTTCCCAAGTGCGGCGAACATGCTGTCGTTGGAGCCGGGGAAACGCTGATTCCAGTCTTGGAGCATCTGCTTGACCTGTTGACGTTTCAAATCTTCCTGCGAGCCGCATAGGTCGCAGGGGATGATTGGAAACTGCAGTAGGGCGGCATAACGCGCCAGGTCGGCTTCCTTCACATAGGCCAACGGACGAATCACCACATGGCGTCCGCTCTTGGATCGCAACTTCGGCGGCATTGCCTTCATCTTGCCGGTGAAGAAAAGATTCAGCAGCAGCGTTTCGAGAATGTCGTCGCGATGATGCCCTAACGCAATCTTGGTCGCACCCAGTTCCGTGGCCAGGCGGTACAGATGGCCGCGGCGCAGGCGGGAGCAGAGCGAGCAGGTCGTCTGCCCTTCCGGAATCAACCGTTTGACGATCGAATAGGTATCGCGCGTTTCAATGTGAAAGGGAACGCCGCGCCTGGTCAGATATTCTGGCAGCACATGGGCGGGGAATCCGGGCTGCTTTTGATCGAGGTTCACGGCGATGATGTCGAAGTGAATCGGGGCCCGGCTGCGTAGCGACAGCAGAATTTCCAACAGCCCGTAACTGTCCTTCCCTCCCGACAGACACACCATGACCTTGTCGCCATCTTCGATCATCCGGTAATCGGCAATCGCCTGCCCGACGAGACGGCAGAGGCGGGTTTCCACCCGTTCGATTTCGTCGGAGTGCGCTGGTGGTCGTGTGGGGAACGGGATGAGTTGGGTGCTTGGGGGTTGCATGGTCGGGCATTCTATCTCAAGAAGGGGCGCGAATGGGATAGGCTGAAGGCCTGCTGCGACCGACTCTGGAATCCGCTCTTCCTAAGGGCGACCCCTCACTCGCCAGAGCCGGCGTGAGTCGCGTCCCGGCATCGCGTGTATCAGGGGGCATGTTCCTCCAAGGGTTTTCCCTGATCGTCGAAGAGTGTTGTCCGGTGATCCGGTAGCACAATTTTTGCGAGCTGCTATAGTTGAAACAGACAAAAGGGCGCCGGACGGGGCTTTTTGGTGGTTGCACGATGGGGCGGACACAGATTCATCGACGACAGAAGCCTGCAGGGGGCGCCCACGTCCCGGTATGGGCTGAGTGGACGGACGAACAACTGCTCGACCTCCGCATGTGTGATCTGGATCTGTGCCTCGAGGGCACCTTCTACCAGCAGCCTATCGAGCAGTTGTATCGTGAATTGGACAGGCGTCGACTGCTCTTCAGGCCGCACTTCTGGATTTCGGATGAGTGGTTTACCCCGGACGGGGTGCCTGGCATTGCGGTGCCGTTTTACCTCGCGCATCCGCGGCTCGCGAAGCTGGAAGCCAGCCAGATGCTCGAAGTGGAAGGTGGCACTCACGACTGGTGTATGCGCATCCTGCGCCATGAGGCCGGGCATGCGATTGAAAATGCGTTCCTCCTTCGTCGGCGCCGGCGTCGACAGAAACTCTTCGGCCGCTCCTCGCAACCCTATCCCGAGTACTACACGCCGCGCCCCTATAGCCGGAGTTTCGTACGCCACCTCGATGTCTGGTACGCCCAAAGCCATCCGGATGAGGACTTTGCTGAAACGTTTGCCGTGTGGCTGGATGCCGGGTCGCTGTGGAAGGAACGCTACCGGGGCTGGCCGGTGATGAAGAAGCTGGATTTCATGGAACGGCTTATGAGTGAACTTGCCGACGTGGCGCCTGTGGTGACGGGCCGGCAACAACTCGATCCCTTGCCGCGCATCTACAAGACGCTGCGGGACCATTATGAGGAAAAGCGGAAGCACTATGGCATCGGCCGGGCCTCCTCCTACGACACCGACTTGAACAAATTGTTTTCGGCCGGGCCCGCCTATGCCAAAAATCCCAGCGCTGCCGAGTTTCTCCGTCGAACGAGGAAGGAGATTCGCCGCCGCGTCGCTGAGTGGACGGGAGAGTATCAGTACACCATCGACCAGGTCCTGGAAGGCATGATCGATCGGTGCCATGCGTCGAAATTGCACCTGACCCAGCAGAAGGAACAGGCCAAGCTCGACTTCGCGATCCTGCTGACCGTGCAGACCATGAACTATCTGCACAGCGGGAGACATAAGGTGGCGTTATGAGACGAATGCGGGTGCTTGTGCTCATGCATAAAGATCTGGTCCCACCGGAGCAACTCAACGGACAAGATCTGGAGACCGCCGCGTGGAAAACCGAATACGACGTGGTCTCGACCCTCCGCAAACTTGGCCACGATGTGCAGGCGCTCGGTGTCAAAAGTGACCTGGAAGTCATTCGCGCGGCCGTGGAAGATTGGAAGCCGCACATTGCCTTCAACCTGCTGGAAGAGTTCGACGGCACGGCGGTCTACGACCAGAATGTGGTGTCGTATCTGGAATTGATGCGGATTCCATACACCGGCTGTAATCCGCGTGGGCTCATGTTGGCGAGAGATAAGGCGCTAGCCAAGCAAGTGATGTCCTACCATCGGATTCCGTATCCCGAGTTTATGGTCGTCCCGCTCCACCGGATGGTGCGTCGCCCCAAGTATCTGCCCTTCCCCTTGATCGTGAAGTCGGTGACCGAGGAAGCCTCGCTGGGCATTTCGCAAGCCTCCATTGTCGATGACGACGAGAAATTGCGCGAGCGGGTGGCGTTCATTCATGACAATGTCGGCACCGGCGCGCTCGTCGAACGGTATATCGAAGGGCGGGAACTGTATGTCGGCGTCATGGGCAACGCGCATTTGCAGGTCTTTCCCGTCTGGGAGTTGGTCATGGACAAGATGCCTGACGAGGCGCGGCGCATTGCAACCCAGCGGGTCAAATGGAGCCGCAAATACCAGGACAAATACGGCATCCGTTCATGCGAAGCGAGAAATTTGCCGGATGGAATGGTCGATGATATTCAACACCTCGCCAAACGCGTGTATCGCGCCCTAGGGCTGAGCGGCTATGCGCGCATCGACATGCGGATGGACCAGGCGGGAACGGTTTATGTGATTGAAGCCAATCCCAATCCTCAGATTGCCAGCGGTGAAGACTTCGCCGACTCGGCTGAAAAATCCAACCTTGCCTACAAAGACCTGCTGCAGGAATTGTTGCATGTGGGCCTTCGATGGCGCCCCGCCCAGGCCGCGTAGCGGATGTTGAAACGGGCTTGCGGCTGCGTTCTCGCGTCGCTCAGGCCCTCAACGTACTGCGCAAGTACGCCTAGGTCCTTCACTTGCTGCGGCCTTGCCGCCAGACCCGTTTGAACATCCGCCCGTGCAGCCGCTGAAACGAGCCTCCAGCTTCGTTCTCGCTTCTCTTAAGCCCTCGACGTACTTCATGCAGTACGCCTCGGCCTTTCGTTCACTGTGGCCTTGCTGAAAACCCGTTTGAGCGGCTGCGAACGTGGTATCGCTATGGCTGCGGCTGCGGGGGGCTCGCGGCGCTCACTACACTTCTCACGTAGGCCTCGGGCCGTCTTCGACTCCTTCAGCATGCACAGCGCAAGATCGGTGGGATGGGGACTACGGCCCCCAGCGAATGCCGAAGAGAAGTGCCACGCTGGTGTTGTCGTTCGGGACGGGTGGCGAGAGGGTGATGTGGTGCAGATTCACCAGGAGGGTCGTGGAGAAGGCGATTTTTGGTCCGACCTGATATTCCAGTGACATGCCCAGCGGAATGAAGTGGCTGGTGTCGTTGCGATCGATCTTCGTGGGGCCGCTGCCGCGATTGAGGTCGGCATGCAGGATACCAAGTCCGGCAAAGGGCACGAGGTTGAATCCACTGTTCAGATGGAGATGGTATTTGGCCACCGCGGCCACGCCGATTTGTGTCAGATCCCCGACCGGGGTGAAGAGGGCCATCCCGCCGAACGAAAAATTGGGATCCATGTAGTAATCGAGGCCAAATCCCAGGGCGAAGGTCGTATTGTTGGTTGTGCCGGTCCAGAGCCCGAGATCGGTCGCGAAGCCCCAATGCGGATCCTGTGGCTCGGCGGATTGGGCGGCGCAAGGCGAAAAAAAGCCGAGGAAGGCAAGGCTCGCAAGGAAGAGTCGGATTCGTCGTGTGTACGTCATAGTCCTAGCAGCTAGAGGTGATGGGCTGTATGTAGCATAGGCCTTTGCCACGGACAAGCGAACGCGGCCAAAGCCTCCTCGACCGAGGGTTGTCAACGCGCGCGATGCTCCAGTATGCTCGCCCTCCTGGGGGAGGGACGGTATGAAAAAAGAATCCATGACACCGGCTGAGGCTGCGGACGCCTTGTACAAACTGATTCCGCGCCGGATTACCGTGGACATGTTGAGTGACTATGGAATCGAGGGGGCGGAAGCGCAAGAGGACGTGATGACGCGCGAACTGCTGTCCTTTACGCTCTACTGGGTCTTGGCCGCCATCAATGCGCACATTCCGCGCAAGTACCGCGACCTGGTGTTTCACCGCGTGATGGACCTGATCCGCGCCGATTGGGAGCACGAGTACAAGCTCGGGGCGATGAAATGGGAAGACTACCTTGATGAGGTGGAAGAGCGCCGCGCCCGGTATGCGCCGGTGGGCGATTACGAGGGCGGCGCGATCGCGGCCTCTGAAGAAATCTCAGACCTGCTCGAAACCGAAGGATTGATCCAACCGGAAGATCGGCCCAAGCTGCTGGTGTTGCTCCCTGATTTGGTGCCGCTCGATAAATATCAGGAATTACTCAGCCAGTGTGTGTAACCCTCAGCGTCCGGGGCGGACATCTTCGGCGTTCACGTGCTGCGGCGATTGCAGCATCACGCAGATTGTTCGCCGCAGCGTGTGAAGCAAATTTGTTACAGGTAGCGGTGTGAGAGCACCTTCCCGTTGTTGTCGAGTTCGTACAGCAACGGCGCACCGGTGGGGATGTTCAGCTCCAGCACCTGTTCGCGGGTCAGTTGTTCGAGTTGCATCACCAGCGCTCGCAGGCTGTTGCCGTGGGCGGCGATCAGAATGGTTTCCCCTTTGAGCACGCAGGGCTTAATGCGACTCTCGTAATAGGGCAAGACCCGCTCCGCCGTGTCCTTCAGGCTTTCGCCTCCCGGCGGGCGCACGTCGTAACTGCGCCGCCAGATTTTGACCTGCTCGTCGCCGAATTTCTTGGCCGTCTCGGCCTTGTTCAGTCCTTGTAATTCACCGTACATGCGCTCGTTCAGCGCCTTGTCTTTTTCAACGGGAATGGTCGTCTGCCCGAGCGCTTCAAGAATGAAGCGGAGCGTTTCGTTGGCGCGGGCCAGGACGGAGGAGAAGGCGCGATCGAAGGTGAACCCTGCCAGCTTTTTCCCTGCGGCTTTCGCTTCCTCGATGCCCTTCGGCGAAAGCGGGACATCCACCCAGCCGGTGAAACGGTTTTCCAGATTCCACTGCGACTCGCCGTGACGAATGAGAACCAGTTTGCTCATCGTGCTTCGTCTCCTTAGTCCGAGGGGATACGACCTTGTCGCGACAGGTTATGCGATTTCCCCTTCACCCTGTCAAGTTCTCTTGTGCCTCTAAGCCGGCATGGACGCGAGTGGCTCGGTTGCAATCAGCAGTGGCAGTCAGTACCATGCCGCCGATTTCGCCTGCGGTTTTCTCACCCGTGGAACGTACCGATGCCGGATGTCTCCCCCTCGGACTGGTCTTCTTTGCAAGAGTGGTGGCAGGCAATGGGGCGTCGCCTGCAGGTCGAGGATCGTGTCGAAGCGTTTTTCCGCCGCGCGATGGGGACGAGTCAGGCCCTTGCAGGCGCGGTGCAGGTCGGGGGCGAGGTCGAATACATTCTCTTTGTGCTCGTGCGCTACTGGATTCCCGTCGTGCTCCCGCCTGCAGGACGGGAGCGGGCCTCCAA
>DAONAB010000153.1:0-2076 GCA_035400805.1 Nitrospira sp.
CCCCGGTCGCGGCACCCTGGTAGGGTACTATGAAGGACGGATGGTTGTGCGACTCCATCTTGAAGACAGCGCACAGGCCGTCGCCGATATCAACGGCCCCGGCATTTTCACCCGGCCCCTGGACGACGCGGGGACCGGTCGTCGGCAATTTCTTCAGATGGATGCGGGAGCTTTTGTAGGAGCAATGTTCGCTCCACATGGCTGAGAACATGCCGAGTTCGGTCCAGTTGGGCTCCCGTCCGAGGATTTCCAGAATCTTTTTATATTCATCCTCGCTCAGTTTGTGCTGTTCAAGGATGGCTTGGGTGATGACCAGTGATTTCATGTGCTGCACATTCTCTATCGTGGATGAGGACTGACGGGTACGGCACGCTTCTTCACTCGCACTGCCTTCACACGCTGACCAATCTGGATTGCTGCTCCGACTTCCCGAACGCGCTCAACATGGAGAGGAAAATCAGCCGGCCGTCTTCGTTGCCTAGCACCGTTTCCGCACTTCGTTCAGGATGCGGCATCATCCCCAGCACGTTGCCATCTGCGTTCATGATCCCCGCAATGTTGTCCAGCGACCCGTTCGGGTTTGCTTCAGACGTCACCGTGCCGTCTGCCGTACAATATCGAAAGAGCACCTGAGCATTGGCCTTGATGCCTCCGAGCGTGACCGGATCGGTATAGTAGTTGCCGTCCGCGTGGGCGATGGGAATCTTCAGAACCTGCCCCGACTCGCACCGATTCGTAAATCGAGTCGCAGCATTTTCCACCTTCACATAGACATCTTTGCAAATGAAATTCAGCGAGGTATTTCTCAACATTACGCCGGGCAACAGACCCGCTTCGAGAAGGATTTGAAAGCCGTTGCAAATGCCGATGACCAGCCCGCCCTCGCGCGCGAATGTTTTGACGGCACCCATGACCGGGGAGAACCTGGCGATCGCCCCCGTCCGGAGATAGTCTCCATACGAAAACCCGCCCGGCAACACCACGGCATCTAACCCTACCGGCAAGGACTCCTTGTGCCAGATCATCTTCACAGACTGGCCCAGTACATCCTTGAAGATATATTCGCAGTCGTGATCGCAATTACTACCGGGAAACACCACCACACCGATGTTCATCGCACTCACCCTCTTCCGGTGCCACGGCCCGAGTTGGTTGCACGGCGCGTACGCAGTGACAGCCTCTCAGAGACCCCACGCGGCGCGAGCCAGAACCAAGCATCACCATCCCGCAACGTCACTGCAGCTCGTATCGATATTCTTCGATCACCGTGTTCGCCAGCAGTTTCTCGCACATTTGTTTGACCTGCGCGTCAGCTTTGGCCGTATCTGTTTCGTTCACATCCACTTCCATGTACTTGCCCACTCGCACATTCGCCGCATTCTTGAACCCCAGCGAGTCCAAAGCATGCTCGATCGCTTTCCCCTGAGGATCCAAAATCCCCTGCTTCAGCGTGACATGAATTTTGGCTTTCATTGTACTTTCCCTGCGCGCTGCGTCTGCGCGGTTTTATTCACATACTGACGAATCCAGAAAATGACACCGACCGTCCCCAGCCCCGCCAGGGACATGAGCAGAAAGGCCCAGCGCCAGGGCGACTCATGAAGATGATAGGCCATCAGCGCAACCGTGGCGGCCCATACCAGGATCGCCGCGACCAGGCCATAATGCAAAAAGAGCTGGAGAAACCTATTCATCGTTTCCGAGTCCCACGTCCCCCTATCCTCGGGGACGCGATGCCAGGCGGCTCTGTAATTGCTGAACGAAGGACCTCGACGCCACTTGAGACGGCAGGCCGTCGTTCCTCTCTCCGCGTCCCTTATTCACAGACGCGCTTCAAAACTTCTTGATAGGCCTCTTCAATTTTGCCCAGATCCTTCCGGAACCGGTCCTTGTCCATCGACTCCTTTGTGGTCTGATCCCAGAACCGGCAGGTGTCGGGAGAAATCTCGTCGGCGAGAATGAGTCGATTGTGAAAGACACCGAACTCCAGCTTAAAATCCACCAGCAGCATACGTCGCTGCTTGAAGAAGGGTAACAAGACCGCATTGATTTTGTGGCCCAGTTCACGCATCTCCC
>DAONAB010000153.1:2176-7724 GCA_035400805.1 Nitrospira sp.
TTGAAGAAGGGTAACAAGACCGCATTGATTTTGTGGCCCAGTTCACGCATCTCCCGTAGCACCGCCGGTGTAGCGACGTTCAACAAACGCAAATGATCGTCGTTCACCAACGGATCACCCAGCCCATCGTCTTTGTAATAGAATTCGATGATGGCCGGGTCGATAGCGGCGCCTTCTGAAAGGCCCAAGCGCTTCGCGAGGCTCCCCGCCACCACGTTCCGAACCACGACTTCCACCGGCACAATGGTCACCTTCTTGGTGAGCATCTCGCGATCGCTCACGCGTTCAATAAAGTGGGTCTGAATCCCCTGCTGCTCCAGCAGTTGGAACAGCCGCTCTGACACCTTATTGTTGACCACCCCCTTGTCGACAATGGTCCCGCGCTTTTGTGCATTGAAGGCGGTGGCGTCGTCCTTGAAATACTGCAACACCTGATCGGGCCGTTCGGTCGTGAAAATCTTCTTCGCCTTGCCCTCGTACAACATCGTGCCTGCCGGTTCGCCAGTCATCCTCGATCCTCCACCTACCGTGCGAACAATTCCAGAATGTCATCCAACGGCCTGATCGTTCCCAGCAATGTCGGATGCCCAAACCGCCGGTCATGGCGGTATTCTTTGACCTGTTCGAGGGCGCGGATCAAGCTGTGAAAATCTTCCAGCTTGTCCGTCTCGAAATAGGTGATGAAGTCAAAGTCGTCCAGGCCGCTGGAATGATACAGTTTCCGCTTCACCGTATTGATATACGGCAGCGCGGCCTGCGTGTGCTCCTGCATGAGTGTGGCACGGGTATCCTGACCCAGCGCCCACCACTCGGCATCTTTTCTAATGGGAATGACGATCGCATAGGATTTCGTACCAGCATCCGGCGTCGGCGACTGCAACGATTGCTTCATTGTTTCGGGAAATCCTGGTGCGTAGGCAGCCGGCTTGGTCAAACCATGCAAATACGTCGTCGCCACGAGGTGACGCCCCAAACGGGTGCCCAGCAAGGAGGTCAGAAACTGCTGCGTATCAGACAGCGCATGGGCATGGATCCGGAACATCAAGTCAGCATGGTCCGAGAGTCCGCGGAGTAGATACGACTCGATGACGATCTTGTGCGAGAATTGCTCGATGAGTCCCTTCACTTCGGACACGGCGATGACCCGCGCTTCGCCGGTGAGATCCCACCAATCGTGATCCATTTGAAAGGCGGCAAACGTGCCATAGACGCCTGGCTGGGTCAGCAGCGCCTCCCGATCGGTCGCCAGGGACGGTGACACAACCGCCCCAAACAAGATGGCAACCATCAGCACCATTCTCATCAGTGATGCAGCCATCATGCACGCTTCTTCCGGCGTCGCGTCGACGGGATGGCACGGGCGCCAAAGACGCGACGAAACACCTGGTCGAGATGCCGCAGATAATACATCGGATCGAAACAGGCCGTAATCTCGCTCGCTTTCAAATGAGTCGTGATGAACGGATCCCGAGTGACGAGTTCTTGAAATCCGACCCCGCCTTTCCACGCCGTCATGGCATTGCGCTGGACCGCCTCATAGGACTCTTTGCGCTGAGCGCCCTTATCGATCAACGCGAGCAATAGGCGCTGCGAATACACTAACCCCCCGGTCAAATCCAGATTCCGCTGCATGCGCTCGGGGTACACCACCAGATTTTTGACCAAGTCCGTCACACGAGCCAGCATGTAATCAACCAGGATGGTGCTGTCAGGCATGATCACTCGCTCAACCGAGGAGTGGCTGATATCCCGTTCATGCCAAAGAGCCACGTTTTCCATGGCCGCCAGACTGTTGCTGCGCACGAGGCGCGCGAGACCGCAGAGGTTTTCCGAGGCAATCGGGTTGCGCTTATGCGGCATGGCCGAGGAACCCTTTTGCCCCTCGGAAAAGTATTCTTCTGCCTCCAGCACTTCCGTCCGCTGCAGATGGCGGATTTCCGTGGCGATTTTTTCAATGGTGGCTGCCAGCAACGCTAGGGCGGATGCATAGGCCGCATGCCGATCACGTTGCACAATCTGATTCGAGACGGGATCCGAGGCCAGCCCCATTTTGGTACAGACATATTCCTCGATTTCCGGTCCCTGATGCGCAAACGTCCCCATGGCGCCAGACAGTTTGCCGACGGCAATGTCTTTCCTGGCCGCTTGAAGCCTGGTCCGGTGTCGGCACGCCTCTTCATACCAGATGGCGAGCTTAAATCCGAACGAGACCGGTTCGCCATGAATGCCATGCGAACGGCCGACCATGACCGTATGGCGATGTTCCAGCGCGCGTTTTTTCAGGACCGCGATCAACTCATCGAGATCTTCGAGTATAAGGTCGAGCGCCTCGGTCATCTGCACCGCCAGCGACGTATCGACGATGTCCGACGAGGTAAGCCCCATGTGGAGAAAGCGATGTTCTGGCCCGACGGAGGCCATCAGTGATTCGAGAAACGCAATCACATCGTGTTTCGTCACCTTTTCAATTTCCGCGATACGCGCCACATCAATCTTCGCTTTTTTACGAATCTTTGCACTCGTGCCGCGAGGAATCTGTCCGGCTCGTTCAAATGCCGCGCAGGCCTGCAACTCGACTTCCAACCAGATCTCGTACTTGTGTGTGAGGTCCCAGATCGCGCTCATGCGAGGCCGGGTATATCGCTCAATCATCGCCACCTCGTGCAACAGACACCGTGCATCGCGCACAGTGCCCCGCCGTTTTCTTCCACCACAGTTTCATCGCCTTACCAGTACAGTTCACGCTAACTATCGCTCCCGACGACCGGCAATTCCGGAAACGCGCGTTTCCGTTCCAACCGGCTATCCGACCCGAGCACCTTGTCGAGAATGCCGTTCACAAACTTGGAGGCTTCGTCATCGCCGAAACTTTTTGCCAGCTCGATTGCCTCGTTCAGCGTCACCTTCGCCGGGACCTCGGGGGCATAGAGCAGTTCAAAACAGCCCAGGCGAAGAATATTCCGATCGATAATGGGCATGCGGCCAACCTTCCAATTGGTGGCATAGGTGCCGATCAACGCATCGAGTTCTTTCTTATGCTCTCTCACCCCGGCCACGAGGCGTTCGGCAAACACCCGCAACTCTTCTGTGAGCGGATATTGAATCCAAAAATCGTCCAGCCATGGACCGGCCTGGCCATGAACGTCGTATTGAAAGAGAATCTGTACCGCCCGTTCACGGGCTTGATGTCGAGAGGCCATAAGACAACGCCCGTCAGCGTTTTGACCTCACGGCCGTTCGTCCGGCTTTTCGTGGGGAGAGGGCCGGCGGCATCTCCTCGCTCCCTTCTTTCTTGAGTTGTCTCATGACATTGACCATTTCAATGGCCGTTTTCGCGGCATCGGCGCCCCGATTCAGTTTAGCCGGATCCGCACGCTCAATCGCCTGCGCCACCGTATCGGTAGTAAGCACCCCAAAAATCACCGGGAGATTCGATTCCATCGATGCCTGCAGGATGCCGCGGCTCACTTCGGTGCTGATGTATTCAAAATGAGGCGTGTCGCCCCGAATGACGGCGCCGAGACAGATGACCGCATCAAATCGACCGGACCGGGCGAGTTGGCGGGCCACCAGCGGAATTTCGAACGCACCGGGCACCCGCACTACCTCAATCGCCTCGTCCGATGCTCCGGCCTTGGTCAGCGCCTTGACGCATTCGGTCAGCAGGCGGCTGGTCACGAACTTATTGAACTTGCTGGCCACGATCCCGACAGTCAGACCTGTCGCGTCTTGGGAGCCCTTGCGAAGCTTCATGGAGTGAGATACCGATTCAAACGTGTCATGGATTGCGTGCGCCGAAGAAAGAGGGGGATCATACCTGGAAACGCCCTCAAATGGCTACACGTTTCAGGCGCGCCTCTTCATACAGAAACGCGCAGAAGACGAGGCACGTCAGATGCGTCAAACTTTCTTCAGCAGGTGGCCGAGCTTGGCCTTTTTGGTGCGGAGATATTTTTCGTTATCGGCACGTGGAGCGATTTCGATCGGCACACGTTCCACCACCTTCAGCCCATATCCTTCAATCCCGACAATCTTTCGAGGATTGTTGGTGATCAGGCGGATCTTATGGAGCCCGAGCTGCACAAGGATCTGAGCGCCGACGCCATAATCCCGCAAATCCGCCTTGAACCCGAGTTGAAGATTGGCTTCGACCGTATCGCTGCCGGAATCCTGGAGGCCATAGGCTCTGATCTTGTTCAGCAGGCCGATGCCCCGCCCCTCCTGATTGAGATACAGCAGCACTCCGCGGCCGTCCTTCTGGATGATCTCCATGGCCCGGTGAAGTTGCTCACGACAATCGCAGCGCAGCGAGCCGAGCACGTCTGCGGTCAAACAGCCAGAATGGACCCGGACGAGCATGGGCGTCTGGGCATCGACCTGACCCTTCACCAAGGCAATATGAGTCGCTCCGTCGATGTCGTTCTCGAAGGCAATCGCCTCAAAATCACCGAAAGTCGTGGGTAAGAACGCACTCGCCGCGCGCCGCACAAAGGTCTCACGATGCATCCGGTATTCGATCAGGGCTTTGATCGTCACCATTTTCAATTTGTGCCGTTTGGCGAACTTGGTCAACTCGGCCACGCGCGCCATCGTCCCGTCCTCATTCATAATCTCGCAAATGACTCCTGCGGGATAGAGGCCGGCCAATCGCGCCAGATCCACCGACCCTTCCGTCTGACCGGCGCGGCGGAGCACGCCGCCGACTTGCGCCTTCAGAGGGAAAATATGGCCGGGGCGAGCGAGATCGGCCGGAGAACAGCGTGGGTCGATGGCAACATGGATTGTCGTCGCGCGGTCCGCTGCCGAAATGCCCGTCGTGATGCCTTTGCGAGCATCGATCGACACGGTGAAGGCGGTGCCAAAGGTAGCAGTATTCTCCGCCGCCTGCGGTGCAAGCTGCAGCTCCTCCACCCGTTCCGGCGTCAGGGCGAGACAGATCAACCCACGCGCATGTTTGGCCATGAAGTTAACCGCCTGAGGCGTCACCTTGCTGGCCGCCATCACGAGGTCGCCTTCGTTCTCGCGATCTTCATCATCGACGAGAATGATGAACTTGCCCTTCTTGATGTCCCGGATGGCTTCTTCGATCGAATTAAACGGTGTCGCCATAGTCCCTCAATTGTACAGACCGGCCTGCGTGGGTGCCCAGCTAACTCTTTTCAAACCATACCTGTCAACGGGAAAAACCTTCCGCATTCGAGGCCTGCCCGATCGTCCGGGGTCGCCAGCGCAGCGCGGAGCTCACCGTCATCGCCGCGACAACGCTCACGAGCGCCAAGCCGAGAAACCCCGGCACGAAACTGCCCATCCCCTCGCGGAGTAATCCAAATCCAATCGGCACAAAAAATCCGCCGATCCCTCCGGCGGCCCCCACCAGGCCAGACGCCAACCCGATATCCTTAGGGAACCACTCAGAGACAATTTGAAAGATCACCCCGTTGCCGAACCCCATGACAGCAATCGTCACCATGAGCAGGCTCGCCAGCCAGGGCAAGGCGGGAAGCGATCCCGCTACCCCCGTGACCAAAGCGAGCAGCATAAACACGCC
>DAONAB010000154.1:0-7662 GCA_035400805.1 Nitrospira sp.
TGCAGGGCACTCGTTTGACACCGCCTCGGGCGAAACGCGTGTCAGGCACGCAGCCTGAGCGGCACGTGCTGAGTACCCGGAGCGTGGGCGCGCCTTCCATCAGTGAGATCGGCGCGAGAGGAATGGTGTGTCCGCAGGTGGAGGAACGATCAAGAATCGATGGTTGTCGTGTGCGACTGTCAGGCGAGAATCTTCGGCTGCCCGATGCCGGCAATGACTTCTTCGGTAATCACGACGGACTTGACGCCGTGTAACGCCGGCACGTCATACATCAGGTCGAGCATCACCTCTTCGAGAATCGTGCGAAGCGCCCGCGCGCCGGTCTTCATCACCGCTGCCCGGCGAGCCACAGCTTTGATTGCAGCCTCGGTAAATTGCAGGTTAATGCCTTCGATCTCGAACAGCGCCTGATATTGTTTCACCAGCGCGTTCCTCGGTTCGCTGAGAACCCGAATCAGCGCCGGCACATCGAGATCTGTCAGGGTCGTCAGAACCGGGAATCGACCGACAAATTCTGGAATCAGCCCGAATTTGAGCAGATCTTCGAATTGTACACAGCGCAACACTTCGCTGTGGCCATCCAGTTCACCGGCAGGGGCCAGGGCGTCGAATCCCAGCCGCTTGGGCATCGTCCGTTGAGCGATCATAGCATCCAATCCGACAAATGCCCCGCCGGCGATAAAGAGAATGTTCGTCGTATCCACGCGGATATAATCCTGCTCCGGGTGCTTGCGTCCGCCTTTCGGCGGCACATTGCACACCGTTCCCTCGACCAGCTTCAACAGCGCCTGCTGCACCCCTTCGCCGGACACATCCCTCGTCAGTGAGGGATTCTCGGACTTACGGCTGATCTTGTCGATCTCATCGATGTAGATGATGCCGGTTTCGGCGCGGGCCACGTCGTAGTCGCAACTCTGGAGCAGCTTGAGGACGACGTTCTCGACATCTTCCCCTACATAGCCGGCCTCCGTCAGCGCCGTCGCATCGGCAATGGTAAAGGGCACGTGAAGGATACGCGCCAGCGTCTGGGACAGCAGCGTCTTTCCCGTCCCGGTCGAGCCGATCATGAGGATGTTGCCTTTTTCGAGATCGACGTGTTTGAGCCGCTCTCGATTCACAATCCGCTTGTAGTGATTGTGCACGGCGACGGAGAGGACCTTCTTGGCGCGGTCCTGCCCGATCACATATTCGTCGAGCTTGGCTTTAATATCCGTCGGCTTCGGGATCACTAGCGGAAGGGGCGAGGCTGAGGTCTGGGAATCAGGAGGTTTGTTCTTGGCCAGGGACAGGGAGCAGCGCTGAATACATTCCTCACAGATAGATACCGCTGCCGGGTTGCGACAGGACGTGCAGGAAAACGGCTCTGAATTCGTGACGAGCGTCCGGCCGGCATCTTGAGGCTTGCCGCAAAACGAACAGCGCCGGTCTGGTTTCTGCGTCGAATGCCGCTGGTCCCAGAACACCGCATTTCCTCCATGCTGCGAGATGCGCCTGGATGCGATGCCTCATCTTATGCCTCCAAGACGGCGACCTGCAAGCATGGACAGGCTGATTAGAACGTCACACCAATCCCACCGGCAATGATGTGGCTGCGATAGTTCAGCGTGAAAGAGGGACCCCGGGAGCCATTCGCAAATTCGCTCTCCCACTGGTAATTCGCCACGAAATATTTGTACTCCGTGAAGAGAAACAAGCGGTCCGTGACATTGGCGCGAACGCCGCCGATCAACTGGTAGGCAAATGCCCCGTCGGCGGCATTTTCATTCACCACCCCGATCGTGCTGTGCTGGAAATTCAAATCGCGGGCAAATCCACCCGACAACCCCGCGCCGATGCCGATATACGGCTGAATCGTCTCCCCCGGATAGCGCAGCAGGACGTTGGCCATGACGTTGATCGATTGCAAACGAAAATTCGTCGACCTGGTTATGCCCCCGCTCGTCGCCGTGGGCGCGTTCACCTTGCCGTCGAGACCCGATAGTTCGGCTTCCAGCCCTAGATACCGCCCGGTAAATGCCGGGAAAAATCCGATCTTTAATCCGCCGCCCAAGCCGCCCTGAACATCCGTATTCGTGAACGGGTCTTCCTGCAACCGGGCCGGACGATTCAGCGGCCGGCTGCCTTGCACGTACAGGCTGATATACATGTCCGTCTTGGCGTCCTCCGGTTTCACCTCAGCCGGAGCGGTCGCAGACTTCGTGGCGCTCGACGCGGAATCCGCAGCCAGCAACAGAGCGGGATGAGGCTGCGCCAACACCCCGGCAAGCAAGATGACGGCGAAAGAAGAGCAAATCGATTTCATGATGGACTCCTGTGAGTACGTAGCGAGACAGGACGGGAGCCGCCTGCCATAGGCCACTCATATCATGAGAGAGAACTCTGACAAACTGATTCGGAAGTTTGCGCGACCCGGAGAGACAGGTCAGGAAGCGGCACAGATGCAAGACGCATCGTGGTTGGCGGGGCTCTCGTTCATACGGGAGGCGAGGGCTACACGCCGGTGAGGAATTGCTTGAGGGTCTCCTCGGGAACCAGCCCGACCAACAGCCGGTTGTCCGCCCGTTGCAACAGCGGTACGCCCTGATGGTCTGCCTCTTCCCATCCCTCGCCCCATTCGTGCACCACGAAATCTACGGCAGGCGCAGCCGGACCAAGCAGGGCTGTTCCTGCAAACCCGTGGCGTTCCGCTTCCAGCCGCAGCAGGTGTTCATCGGAGAGATCCGCGCCGTTCACCCAGAACGCGCGATACAACGAACGAATAAACTCATCGGCTCGCGAAGAATCTATACGCAGCGCACGCGCCGCCGCAGTAATGGCTAATCCGGTATTCGGCTTTCCCGCCGGCAGTGAGATCGACAGCTCGGGCGCAAGCCGCCGGACCATCTCCACCTCTTGCCTCAATTCCGCCTGTAAGTGCCCGGCCCATATGGCCATGGGCTGCGGCAAATGCGGGGCATGCTGCACCCCGTGCCAGGAGACTTGATCCATAAGACCCAGCGCATAGAGCCGTTCATGCATCGCATAACAGAACGGGCAGTTGAAATCGCTATAGAGACGACACCGGCTTGTCTCATTCATCATTTGCCGTCTCGCGGCGGAAGGAGCGCAATGATGCGAACCGGCGCGCCTGTGCCTCCCGCGATTTTCATCGGCAATGCCACGAGCCTGGCGCCCGACGCGGGAACCTCTGCAAGCCCCGCCACGTTCTCAAGCCCATAAAGACCCGCCGCATTCACGATCCGATGCACGACAAAATCCTGAGACGGCCCGTAATCGATACTGGCGGTATCAATGCCGATTCCGGAAATGTGCCGTTCCTTGACGAGCAGCTCCGCCGCTTCCTTTGAGAAGCCGGGAAAATGCAGTGTGGTCGCGCGCTCCGGGGTCGCGCTGCCGAAATATCGTTCACGATCGTGCCAATAGGCCCCCCAACCGGTCAGCATCATGACAATGGCACCGGCCGGGATAGTCCCATGGCTGGCCTCCCACCGACGGATGTCGTTCGTGGACAGACGATAGTCACGGTCAGCGGCCGCCGCGGCGCGCACATCGATGACCACCGCGGGCCCCATCAGCTGCTCGACCGGAATGCCGTCGATCCCCACCTGGCCCTGCGCGAAATGAATAGGCGCATCCATGTGTGTGCCGGCATGCTCCGAGAGCGCCACCTGCCCGGTGGCATACCAGGCTTCTGTGGCTGTGCCGCCCCGTTGAGTGGAGTCGCGATGAAACGGAGGATTGCTGGGCCAGACTTGGGTCGTATCATCAAATGGATAGGTCAGGTCGAGCACGCGTGGTGCCGCCTCCCCGGCATAGCACCACCCTGCCGCCGATAACTGCATCGCCGTACAGACCGCCAGCGCCGACAACCGGAGCCGATAGAGACAGTTTGATTTTGGAGCCATGATTCCTCGTCGCATCAGTGACTGAACGCAGGCGCTTTCTTCCAGGGCGCAGTTACGGTACCCTCTCACACCTCGGCAGTGCAACGGGCAAGGAACGGATATGTCCGATCACCACCTTCATCTTTCCGGTCAACGCTTTTCAGTTGAATATCACATTCACGGATCGAAGGAAGCCGCGCAGCGGCGGGCCGCCCTCCTCTGTATCGATCAGACCGTCGAAGCTGCAGACCATGTGATTCCGTCAGGGGCGATTCGTGACCAGCTGCTTGGCCAGGTAGTTGGCGTGAACAGCTTAAAGGATGGAATCTACCGCGCGGTGCTGACCTTTCCGGTTGAACTGCTCGATGGAACCATGGGCACCCTTCTGCACATGAGCTTCGGTATGGCGGGCTTACAAGACAACGTCCGCCTCACGAACCTCGCGCTCCCGGATGAGGCCCTCGCCAGGATGGCCCGCCCGCGTTTCGGAATCGCTGGACTTCGCGCACTACTTGAAGTTAATGCCCGTCCTCTAGTCTGCGCCGTGCTGAAGCCACTCGGCTTATCTCCCCGCGCCCTCGCCGAGCTGGCTTACGAATTTGCACTCGGCGAAGTGGATCTGATTAAGGACGATCAAAGTCTCGGTGATCACCCGTTCTGTCCATTTGCGGAGCGTGTGACCCGTTGCGCCGAAGCCATTGCCACGGCATCCAGACAAACGGGCAAACGCTGCCTCTACGCGCCTCACGTGTCGGGTCCCTGGCCCATGCTCCTCAACCGGACCTCCCTTGCGCAAAACGCCGGTGCCGGCGCACTGCTACTCTGTCCAGGGCTGACCGGCTTTGACGCCCTCAGCTCGATGGCCCGGCTCCCTTCTCCGTCACTCCCCTTGATCGCGCATCCGGACTTTCAAGGCAGTCATTACGTCAATCCGGCCAGCGGCATCGCGCCTGCCGTGCTCTTCGGTCTTTTTCCCCGATTGGCCGGTGCCGATGTCTCGATCTATCCCACCTTCGGATTGGATTTCCCGATCTCAGAAGAGGATTGTCACGACATTGCGCTCGCCTGCCGAAACCGTTTGGGCCCCTGTCCTCCGATCTTTCCCTCCGCCGCCGGGAAGATGAGCGCGTCACGAATCCATGAGATGCTCGCACTCTACGGAACCGACGTGCTCTTCGTGCTTGGCAGCGACCTGCGTCGCGACCCCACTCGTATCCGAACGGCCTGCCAGGAATTCATTCGGCTGCTCGAGGCGCGAGTCGTCGCGCAATTCACCTCTCCACAATAACTCAAGGTTAACTCCGTAACATGCTAATATCACGAGCTATTTCTAACTCACCACATACCCATCACACTTTGCACAGCCCTAGAATTTTCTCCGTGTCTCCTACAACATGATCTGGTAGCCACACAGGGATATCCTCTCGTTTTTTCAAGTTTCCTCTGCCGGTCTCCGATACAGGCCATAGCCGAAGTACGTACCGTATAGAGTGATCCCCTGCCTATCTCTGAGCAATCATGGCCATGGCCACAGCCAACACCGACGATTCCAGAAAACTCGACAAGTCTGGCGCACGAACGCTCAGTCCTGAGCACCTTCGTGTGGGGATGTATGTTGACCTGAATTGCGGTTGGTTCAGACATCCCTTCCCGCGACGTTCATTCAAACTGAGCTCTGAAAGTCAGATTGCCACGATTAAGGGACTTGGCCTTCCTACCGTCCTCATTTACCCGCGAGAATCAGATCCGGATCCGGAAGCGGAAACGGACGGAACAGCAGGCGAACCCGCTCCGATATCGACCGACAATGCCGAACCAGCGACGGACTCGACTCCTGACGAGACCGCTGGCAAGACACCTGCTGCTCCCACGGATGAAGAGCTTCCCACGCATGGCGACTATCATCAGGCCGTAGAGCTGGCCTCGGAAACCTATCGCCAGATGCTCGGCACCACCGGTGAGATGATGGACGCGCTCACCAGCGGATCCGAGGAAGGCATGCGTTCTGCCGAGACCATGATCGGCGGGATCAGCACGTTATTAACCAATACCCAGGCCGCCGGCACCGTCGCCAGCGCCTTCGACCCTGAAGATATCGAGGATGCGACCGTCCTCCATTCCCTGAACGTGGCGACCCTTTCGATGATGGTCGCCCAGCAATTTGGCATCGATCAGCACACGCTGCAGATGATCGGCCTGGCGGGGCTGTTACTCGACATCGGAGAGCGACGGATCCCGCGTCATATTTTAGAAACTCGCGCCCGCCGGTCTGAACCCGAACATGTGAAGTACCAACTGCATCCCTATCTCGGCGTGGAGATGCTGCGAGGATTTCCGGGCATTCCCGAAGAGGTGCTGGATGTCATCCGAAGCCACCATGAACGACTGGATGGTTCAGGCTATCCTGAGAAGCTGAAAGGGGACCAGATTTCATTCCCCGCGAGAATCGTCAGCGCCGTCGACCACTACGACACGCTGGTCAACAGCCGCTACGCCGAGGAAGCGCTTTCACCGGCCGAGGCGCTGGCGACCATGTACAAACACCAGAAGCAGCTGTTTTCGACCGAGGTTGTGGTGGCCATGATCCAGACATTAGGCGTGTATCCTCCGGGAACCGTCGTGTCCTTATCTGACGGCTCATTCGGCCTCGTCCTCAACATCAACTTCAAGAATCGCATGAAGCCTTTGGTGTTGATCTACCATCCCACTCCCGGCCAGGAACCCCACACCGTCGATCTTCTGGAAGAACCGGAGCTCACCATCCTGCGCGTCGTGCCTCGTGAGGAACTGCCCTACCCCATCATCGAGTTCTTCCGGTTAAAACGCTGGACCGGGTATTTCATTCAGTCCACGGTGCGCACGACCTGATACACGAGGGAATCCTTCGCCTCATCACTGGCAGCGGCGCAGTGCAGTATGGTATTTCCCAGGCATGAGCCTGCCTCGCGTACTCCTCATCATTCCTCCGCTCACGCAATTAAACACGCCCTATCCCGCCACGGCCTATCTCACCGGCTTCCTGAGATCCCGGGGGTACAAAGCGGAACAGGCCGACCTCGGTCTCAACATGATCCTGCGCCTGTTCTCACGGACCGGACTTGAGGCAGCGTTTTGCCGCATCAAGGCAAGCAGGAAGGCGTGGCGCGGAGAAGTCCAGCAATTCCTGGCGCTCGAAGAGGGCTACCTGACGACTATCGAACCGGTGATCGCCTTTCTTCAGGGAAAAGATCCGATGCTGGCCCCACATATCGCCCGCCCCGGATTTCTTCCGGAAGGCCCTCGCTTCGCTGCCGATGGGCGACCGGGATCAGGCCCCTTTCCCGCTTCCCCGACCGACAGCGCCCGGCATCGCGCAACGCTGTATCTCGAAGATTTGACCGACCTCCTCCACGAAACGATTGCGCCCCACTTGCTCCTGAATCGGTATGCCGAACAGATCATGCAAGCGACCTCTTCATTCGACCGGATCGAACAGTCTCTGGCTGAGCCCCCTAGTTTCACCGACGAACTCCTCCTCCAGGCGCTCCCTCCCCTCCTCGCCCATCCGCCGGATGTCGTCGGTCTCACCGTGCCATTTCCCGGGAATCTTTTCGGGGCCTTGAGGATTGCGCAGGCGATCAAGGCGCAGCGGCCGACGACTGCTGTCGTTCTGGGCGGGGGCTATGTCAACACGGAGCTTCGTCGCCTGAAGGATCCGCGCCTCTTCCGATACGTGGACTACGTCACGCTCGATGACGGCGAACGCCCCTTTCTGTGCCTGCTCGACTTCCTGGCGGGA
>DAONAB010000155.1:0-7660 GCA_035400805.1 Nitrospira sp.
CGGCGACGGTCCGTGACGGAAAATTGCCCCGGTTGTCCGGTAAACGGATGGGCCACTACGCGAACGACCGGCATCCTTGCCTTGAGCTTCCGTCTGGCTTCGCGCGCTAGGCGATAGAGTTCCTCCGGCGGAACGACCTGTTCGTGAGCGGCCAGCATGATGGTTCCGGCGGTATCGATCCACGCGATCGGCATACCCGATTTTTGATGCTGCGCCCCGAACTCTGCGATCGGCTCCAGGTGAACCGTGCGACCATTGCCCAACGTCTTTTGTCCCAATGCGGCTTCGAGATCGGCAGCCAATTCGTCCGTAAATGTCTCGAGCGGGGCCGGACCGCCCTCGATCACGTACCCGGCCAATTCCCAATGTCCGGCGAGGGAATGTTTGCCCTTCGTTGCAAACCCCAACATGCCGTAACAACCCTCGGGCTGAGCCAAGGGACGGATGCCTTGAAATTGGCCGAGGAGGCCGAGGCCAAGTTGTTCGAGATTCGGAAGGGCGAGTCCTTTTGAGATCGCCGCCAGCCGCTGCAGTGTATTGCAGCCGGCATCGCCATACGATTCCGCATCAGGCAGGGCCCCGATGCCGAACCCATCTAAGACAAGCAGAACGATTCGAGTCATCATCGAGGCACTATATCAAATCCACTGAAACGAGCAAGCCAATCTCACTGTCCCGGCAGAGCGACACCTGTTTTACGGGGAACTCGCAAGACGGCTCAACGACCGGTGGCCTGTTCCGCTCGCCACTCACTGAGAATCTTCAGACTCGCGCTGGTGCCGATGCGGTCCGCCCCCGCCTCCAGCAAGGCGCGCGTCGATTTCCAATCTCGAATACCGCCGGAAGCCTTGACCTTCGCCCGCCCGGCCACGGCCTCTTTCATTAAACGCACATCTTCCACGGTCGCGCCGGCTTGATTGAATCCCGTCGACGTCTTCACATAGTCCATGCCTGCCTCGACGGCCAAGCGGCACGCGGCAATTTTTTCTTCGCGCGTGAGCAGGCAGGTTTCCAGAATCACCTTATGGTTGACGCCCGGCGTGGCACGGACGACGGCTGCCATATCCTGTCGAACGAAATCATAGTCGCCGGATTTCAGACGACTGATGTTGATGACCATATCCAAGACCCGCGCGCCATGCGCGACCCCCTCGATCGCCTCCGTGACCTTCGCATGGGTCGAATGCCCGCCGAGGGGGAACCCGATTGGAATACCGACCTGCACTGCCGTTCCGGCAACGGCCGCGACCGCCTCATCGACGTAACAGGGCGGCACAAAAATCACGACAAACCCCTGCTCCTTGGCCTCGGCACACAGTCGCAACACGTCGGCCTTGGTCGCCTCCGGACGTAACACCGTGTGATCCAACAGCCCAGGAAGATTGTCATTCCACGACACAAGTCCCATATGCGTAGTCCTTTCAGATTGTCAGTCTCAATGGTGTGATGGAGAGCAGTGGAGCGACGCATCCTGCAGGCACAGGGACGGCAGGTCAGGCACCGTGAGTCACGAGGCTTCCTCTGGTGCGCTTGCGGAACGGCTGCTTTTGATACTTCTCCACGGCTTGATTATGTTCGGCGAGGGTTGAGGAGAACTGATGCGTTCCATCGTTGCGCGACACGAAATAGAGATAGGTCGCCTGCGCTGGAAACAGTGCTGCACGAAGCGAGTGGGCCCCGGGGCTGGCAATCGGGCCCGGAGGAAGTCCCTGCACACGGTACGTATTGTAGGGGCTCATGACGGACAGGTCGCGTTTATGAATGTTGCCGTCAAACGCCGGCAATCCATAGATGACCGTCGGATCGCTCTGCAGGGGGATCTTCTTTCGCAATCGGTTGTGAAAGACCGCCGCAATCAGTTCGCGTTCTTCCTTCGATCCCGTCTCTTTTTCGATGACAGAGGCCAGCGTCAACACTTGATGCAGGGACAGCTTCATGCGTGTGGCCTGTTCCTGCAACTCGGCACTCCACACACGATGAAGGCCGTCAACCATGGCCTTGATGACCTCACGCGCCTTGGCTCCGCGAGGAAAAGAGTAGGTTTCGGGAAACAAGTAGCCTTCGAGCGAGTCCGCCTCGATTCCGAGCGTGGCGATAAAGGAGCGATCGCGCACCAGCTTCGAGAATTCCTGAACGTCGGTGACGTGCTGTGCCGCGAAGACTTCGGTGATCTGGGCCAGGTTATAGCCTTCAGGGATGGTAACCGGATGCAACACCACACGGCCCGACAACAATTTGTTCAGGATATCTTGCGGCGACATGCCGCCATCGAGCTCATACTCACCGGGGCGGATTTTGCGATCGCTGTCATGCGACCGACCGAGCAACAGAAATGCCCAGCGGCTGCGAATCAGCTGCTCGCTCTTCAACATGCCCGCAACCTGCTGAAAGGTACTGCCGTCAGGAATCGTGACGATTTTGGAGGGAGGCTTAGGAAGCCCGCTGGCGACGGGACTTTGAGCCCAGCGCAGGACCAGATACCCCGAGAGGGTCAGGAGCATCACCGTCGCTAGAACCAATCCCGCAATCAATCGCTTCTGCATCATCGACTCGTGGTTCGTCAAAAGACCAGGGATCGTCTTCGTGTGGATCGTTCACGGCATGTTCTTGGCCGGACGACGGCTTCTCCAAACTCGCCAGGTAACTCTGCAGGAGAATCGCCGCGGCAATCCGATCGACGATGCCTTTCCGTTTCCTGCGCCCGACATCGGCGGCAATCAACAAATCCTCCGCCGCACAGGTCGTCATCCGTTCATCCCAGGTCACCACCGGAACCGACAAGGCCGGTTCCAGCAATTGGATGAATGCCTCGACCACTTTCGCCGCGGGGCCACTTTCCCCGTCCAATCGAAGCGGGAGGCCGACAAGCACCCGCCCAACCTCGTGCTCGCGCACCAACTCCTGGATATGTCGAATGTCGGCGTCGGGATTGCGCCGGTAGAACGTTTCCAACGGCTGAGCGGTCCACCCGAGCTCATCGCTCAAGGCAAAACCGATCCGTTTGGAGCCGTGATCGATCGCAAGAATCCGCTGGCCTTTCATCAGTCTACCCTTCCAAGGCCTTTTGGACCAACCCAAAAACTTTTTCGAGCGCCGGACCGAGGCCTTCAGGATTTTTTCCACCGGCCTGCGCCATCTCAGGACGACCGCCGCCGGTGCCGCCGACTTCGATGGCCATCGCCTTGATCAATTCACCGGCTTTGATACGCCCCACCAGATCTTTGGTCACCACCACGAGCAAGGACACTTTGCCATCGTTGGCCGCGCCGAGAGCGACCACGCCGCTTCGGAGCTTGTCCCGCAGTTGATCAGCAAGCGCCCGCATACCGTTCACATCGAGGCCATCCGTACGCTGCGCGTGCACCTGCACGCCCTTGATCTCGCGTGCCTGCGCGTCACCGGACGACGTGCTCGCCATCTTGAGCTTCACATCCGCCAGTTCCCGCTCCTTGTCCTTCAGCTGCTCGCTCAACTTTCTGGTGCGAGCGACCAGTTCGGTCGGCGCGACTTTCAGCAGTTCGGACATCTCGCGCACATCCGCTTCCAGGCGTTTGAGGGAATCCAAGGCACCACTCCCCGTCAAACACTCGATCCGGCGCACGCCGGCCGCCACTCCGGATTCAGAGACGATCCGGAACAACCCGATTTCGCCCGTGCGCCGGCAATGCGTACCCCCGCACAATTCTTTGCTGAAGGTGTCGATCTGCACCACCCGCACCCGGTCGCCATACTTGTCGCCGAAGAATGCCAAGGCCCCGCCGGCCACGGCGTCCTGCACGCCCATCACAGCCGTTTGCACCGGCTGATCCTGCCGGACCTGTTCATTGACGATCGATTCGATCTCGTCGATGTCACGAGACGACATGGGTCGAAAGTGGGCAAAGTCGAACCGCAGCCGGTTCGGCGCCACCAGCGAGCCGTATTGCTTCACGTGTGGACCGAGCAGATCACGCAACGCGGCATGCACCAAATGCGTGGCCGTATGGTTGCGCGCGGCATCGTGCCTGGTGCGAGAATTCACCGAAAGCTGTAACCGCTCGCCTTCACGAATTGAACCGGATATCACCACGCCCTTATGGACAATCAAGGTCGGTACCGGTCTGGTGGTCTCGCGAATCTCTACGCGACCGTCGGTGCCGGTCAACAGGCCCTGATCACCGGCCTGCCCGCCTCCTTCGGCATAAAAGGGCGTGACGTCGAGCACGATTTCGATTTCGTCACCTTCCCGGGCTTCCTTGATCAGGCGATCACCCTGGAGGAGTGCCTGCACGACGCCTTCGGAATCCAACCGGTCATAGCCGACAAAGGAGGTGGTGCCAACACGAGCGGCCACCTCACTGAGGGCCGGTCTGGCCGTTTCATTCTCGAATCCGCCCGTTTTTCTGGCGCGCGTCCGCTGCTCTTCGATGGCGGCTTCAAAGCCTGTTTCGTCGAGGGTCACCCCCTGCTCGCGACAGGCTTCAGCAATGAGATCCATCGGGAACCCGTAGGTATCGTACAGCTTAAACGTTTCCGTCCCCTGCAGAACAGGTTGGCCCGACGCCTTCACCTTCGACAACATATCGTTCAGGATCGGCAACCCTTGATCGAGTGTGGCGATAAACCGCTCTTCCTCGCCGCGCGTGGCTTCGGCCACCGTCCCGGCAGCCGGCCGTAACTCGTGATAGGCCTCGCCCATGTGATCCACAACCGTCGCCGTCAGCTCATGCAGGAACGGCTCGGTGATGCCGAGCAACCGGCCATGACGGGCCGCCCGCCGCAGAATTCGCCGGAGCACATAGCCACGTCCTTCATTCGACGGCAAGACACCATCGGCCATCAGGAACGTGATCGCCCGAAGGTGATCGGCAATCACCCGCATGGAACGATCCGACTGCTCCACCGCCCCGTACTCGGCCCCGGCTCGCCGTCCGATTGCGGCTAGCAATGGCGCGAACAAATCACTGTCGTAATTGCTGAGCCGGCCCTGCGCAACCGCCGTGAGGCGCTCCAGCCCCATGCCGGTGTCGATGCTCGGCTTGGGGAGCGGATTGAGCGTCCCCGCGCTATCGCGATTGAATTGCATGAACACCAGGTTCCAGATCTCAATGACCCGATCCCCTTCACCGTTCGGCGTGTCATCGCCCGGCACTGAGGGGCCCTGATCGAAGTGGAGTTCGGAGCACGGTCCACAAGGCCCAGTATCGGCCATCTGCCAGAAGTTATCCTTTTCGCCGCAACGCACGATCCGGCTTGGCGACACACCGATCTTTCGCCACAGCCGATCAGCCTCGTCGTCTTCGCGGAAGATCGTGATCCACATCCGGTCTTTCGACAGCCCGACCACCGAGGTCAGAAACTCCCAGCCGAAGCGGATGGCGTCTTCCTTGAAATAGTCGCCGAAGGAAAAGTTGCCGAGCATTTCAAAGAACGTATGATGACGCCTGGTATAGCCGACATTTTCGAGATCATTGTGCTTGCCGCCCGCGCGCAGACACTTCTGCACGGTCACGGCCCGCTGATAGGCGCGCGTTTCCTCACCCAGGAACACCCGTTTGAATTGATTCATGCCGGCGTTCGTGAACAGCAAGGTCGGATCGGCCTGAGGAATCAACGGCGCACTCGGCACCGCCCGATGGCCCTGCTGTTCAAAGTACCGGATGAAGGCTCGCCGCAGATCGTTTACACTCTGGCTCATAACTCGTCTAACCCCGTCTCCAAGTCGACTTGCGTGACTTGCTGAATGGTGTCGTCATCAAACCCGCGTTGCCGCAAAAATCTGACCCACTGTAGCGGACGCATCCTCGTCGTGCGCCCCTCTAACGCCCGGCACGCCAACTCCTGTTCGGAAATCGACCGGTAGGCACTCTGCAAGGCCCGCTCGGCCACCCGGTCTTCGAAGCCCCGGCCGAGGAGTTCCAACTTCAGCCGCTCACGCCCCATCGGGCGTCGTACTAGTCGGGATTCCGCCCAGCGTGTGGCATAGGCCTGATCGTCGAGATAGCCCCGACGCTCCAACTCACGCACGACCCCCTGCCCCTGCGCCCGGCTCGCCCCTTTTCCCTGAACGTACTGCTCGACCTGAGAAGCGCTCCGCTCGGCGCGGGCAAGGTACCGGATCGCCATGGTCAGGAAATCCGTCGGCGACTCCGTGCGTCGTCGTCCACCGCGTAGAGCCGGCATCCCGCTCCCTATGATGTCACTCTGGCACTATGGCCGCGCTTCTCGTCTTGGCGAATCTCCACCTTGCGCTCGGGTTTCTCTTCTTTCGCCTCTTTGGCCTCGGTTTTCTTATCGGTCCCGCGCAACGGCAGTCCGGCAAGTTCCCGCACCTTTCCTTCAATCTCTTTAGCAATGGCCGGGTTGGTCCTCAGAAAATCACGGACAGCTTCACGCCCCTGGCCCAATCGTTCACCTTTATAGGAGTACCAGGCGCCGGCCTTCTCCACCACGCGCTTCTCGACGCCCATATCGACGATCTCACCCGACTTGGAAATTCCCTCGGCGAACATGATGTCGAATTCGGCCTGCCGGAACGGCGGGGCCATCTTGTTCTTGACCACCTTGACGCGGACGCGGCTCCCGGTGACATCCTGGCCATCCTTGATCGACTCGATCCGGCGAATATCCAAACGCACGGACGAATAAAACTTCAGCGCGTTACCGCCGGTCGTCGTTTCCGGATTGCCGAACATCACGCCGATTTTCATGCGAATCTGATTGATGAAGATCAAGGTCGTCTGCGATTTGGAGATCGCCGCCGTCAGTTTACGCAAGGCCTGCGACATCAGTCGCGCCTGCAAGCCCATATGGGCATCACCCATTTCACCTTCAATTTCCGCCCGCGGGACCAGCGCCGCCACGGAGTCGACGACGATGACGTCGATCGCGCCGCTGCGCACGAGCGTTTCCGCGATTTCCAGCGCCTGCTCCCCGGTGTCCGGCTGGGACACGAGCAAATCGTCGGTGTGCACACCCAATTTTTTGGCATAGGTCAAATCCAGCGCATGTTCGGCATCGATGAATGCCGCGACTCCGCCGGCCTTTTGAGCCTCGGCAATCGCATGCAAGGTCAGGGTCGTTTTACCGGATGACTCCGGTCCAAAAATCTCGATCACCCGCCCGCGCGGGAATCCACCCACGCCGAGCGCAATATCTAATCCCAAGGACCCGCTTGAGATCGCCGGCACGTCAGCCGGTCGGTCTTCGGCCCCCAGCTTCATCACCGCACCCTTGCCGTACTGCTTTTCAATCTGAGCCAGGGCCAGGTCCAATGCGCGTTTCTTCTCGTCTTTTTCAGTCATTCCAAACTCCTTCTCGCGACATGACTCGTGAAGTGTGCGTGTCTCGCATGCCGTGGGAGACAACGCACCAGCCGGCCATGAGTTGACCACGCGCCAACCGGACCAGACTCAGACCATGGAAGCGGACAGAACGGCGGATTATACCGGACTTAGACGGAAGAAGCCTAGCCCAAGACCGAGTGGGAATGCTCACGCGCGATCCGGATGCCGTCATTGAATCCGTTCCGACCATCATCATCCGACCATCATCAAACGGAGAAGAATCCTATCGCCGCTGCTTCACCTCGATCGGACCAGGCTGTCAAAATTCCTGAGTCTTGTCAGAACCACCACAATGACAATGAACATCGTCATGCGCAGAATCAGCCACTTTGGGT
>DAONAB010000156.1:0-6421 GCA_035400805.1 Nitrospira sp.
CGACGCGCGATGCAGCCGTTTCGCCCGAACGCCAAACAGCTCCTCAGACACTATTACGAGGTGCCGGTCGATATCCTGGAAGATGCCGAGCAGTTACGAACCTGGGCAAGGCAGGCCATTACGCCACCCAGCGCGCAGTTAGCGCTCCCGTTTCACGATCCTCCGTCACATTGTGATGCTCTCGCACCGCTCTGATGGACCAGCCACTTGCCATCCAGTCCCCGCGACTCTGGACCATCGGTTACTCGACCCGCTCCTATGAAGAGTTCCTCGCCCTCCTTCAGAACCAGGACATCCACCGGCTGATTGATATCCGTCGGTATCCCGGCTCGCGCCGATATCCTCATTTTCACTCGGCGGCATTGGCACAAGCGCTCACGCTCGCGGGACTCTCGTACGTAGAACAGCCCACGTTGGGCGGCCGGCGAACCGCACAGTCCGACTCGCTGAACGGCGGCTGGAAGAACGCCGGGTTTCGAGGGTATGCCGATTACATGCAGACGGAAGAATTCGACAAGGCGCTCGACGAACTGATGATCCATGGAGCGACTGAACGGACCGCCATCATGTGTGCGGAAGCCGTCCCCTGGCGGTGCCATCGCTCCCTGGTCGCCGATGCCCTCGTCATACGCGGGTGGGAGGTCACCCACATCCTGGGTCATGGGCAGATACGCCCGCACCACCTCACAACTTTTGCGAAGGTTCAGTCCGGTCGTCTGGTGTATCCTGCGTCACCAGATCCGAGCTCTACCCTCCAGATGTTTTAGACATTCTACCGCTCGTTGTGTTCGTCGCGCGATTGCGGCACAGTACCGGCAATGGGGTATCGAATCGGCGCCGACATTGTTCTGCTGCTGCATGTGAGTTTTGTACTGTTCGTGATCGCCGGCGGGCTCTTGTTGGTGAAGTGGCATGGGATGGCATGGATTCATCTCCCCGCGGTGGTGTGGGGCGCCCTGGTCGAATTCACCGGATGGACCTGTCCACTGACGCCGTTGGAGAATCGCTTGCGAAGCCTGGCGGGAGAATCGGCGGCGGAAGGCGACTTCATCAGCCAGTACCTGCCGCCCCTGTTGTATCCGGCAGCATTGACGCGCGAGATTCAACTGCTGCTGGGCATGACCGTACTGCTGGTCAACCTGGGCCTGTACTGGCGGGTATTCTTCAGACCGTCGGATAGGGAGTCGTAACGATCGCGTCCTTACCGGATCGGTTCGTTCTTTGACGAGGTCATGACCAGCGCCAGGCAGCCCTGTTCGCTCGACGTCACAGGATGGACGGTGCCCGGCTCCGCACGATGGTAATCTCCAACCTGCAGGACCTCCCCGGCGCAGAGACAGCTTCCTTCCAACACATAGAACTCTTCCAGTTGCGGGTGGCGATGGCCGATCAATGTGCCACCGGGAGCCAACCTGAGCAACATCGTCGTGCGCGATCCTACAGGATCGTGAAACAGCACTTTCATCGACAGGCCCGGTGCCAGTTCCTGCCAAACCAAGCCCTTGCTTCGGACGAAGGTGAACCCTGTGCCTTCCGCCGACTCCTGCGGTTCCTGCGCGATGCGCGCCATGAGCCGTTCTTTGAGAGATGCCGGCGGCGCAATGGCCGGACCGCTGAAGGCGAGCTCTTGCACCACATCCTGGAACGCCGCCACGTCTTCCTGTGTGGAGGCTGACGCCGTCTCCAACGAACGGGCGAACTGGCACTGCGCATCATCTCCCAACGCGTCCAACGCATACAGCGCCGCAAGTTCCGTCAGGTCTTGTTCGTGGCGAGGATCGGTCATGACAACAACCCTTCCCCGTGGGGCGCAAGCACCTCGCGCAACTTGATCATTCCCAACCTGATCCGCGTCTTCACTGTCCCGAGCGGCAACTTCAACTGATCGGCAACCTCGCTCTGACTCATGCCCCAGTAGTAGGCCAGGGCAATCGCCTGGCGCTGATCAGCGGAGAGCGTCGCCAGGGCGTCCTGCACCAGTCGTTGCCGTTCCAGCCCCGCGCTGTATTGCTCCGGCGTCTCCTCGCGCCCCGGTAACTCGGCGGCTTGCTCGAGCGGCACCTGCCGGCCCCGTTCCAGATAGCTGCTGCGAAACCGGTCGATGGCACGGTGCTTGGCGAGCGTCATCAGCCAACTACCCGGCGTGCCCCGCTCCGCATCATACGTCGAGATGCGTCGCCAGACCTGCGTGTAGACATCCAGCGTCGTCTCTTCGGCGGCCGCATGGTCCCCGAGTATCTTCATCGCCAGGCCAAAGACCTTCGGGCTACTGGCATCGTAGAGTTCCGCCAGTGCGGACTGATCTCCAACGGCAATGCGCGCGAGGAGTCCGGCCCATTCCTGTTCATGAATCGATGGTGCGTTGGCCACGGTCTGGGTATCACACATGGGTGTCCTCGTGACGTTCTACGAGCACACCCGTTCTCTTGGATGTTCAGGCTTTGTCCGATTCAGGCGGAACTGTAGCACCGGGACTACCCTGGCGCAACGGCACTTTTTTTCGCGTGGCGGACATCCATTCGCGCCGTTGCCTTCGTAATGACAGACAGAGCGGCCGGTTGACGTGGACAAGCACCAGGCCCGCAACACAGACTTTTAACCAGGAGGAACCAGCATGTCTCATCGTCTTGCATCCCTTGCCATGATTCTCGGTCTTGCCCTGACCGTCTCAGCCTGCAACAGCCTGGGCGCACCATCCGCCGGGACTGCTGCGACGGAGAAATCACTCTATGACCGCTTGGGCGGCAAGACCGCTATCACCGCCGTCGTCGACGATTTTGTCGGACGCGTGGCCGCCGACACCCGCATCAACGGCAAGTTTGCGAACGCCAATATTCCACGCCTCAAATCGATGCTCGTCGATCAGATCTGCCAAGCCTCGGGCGGCCCCTGCACCTACACCGGCCGCGACATGAAGAGCACCCACGCCGGCATGGGCGTCAGCAGCAGCGACTTTGATGCGCTCGTCGGCGACCTGGTCGCCACGCTGAACAAGTTCAAGGTGCCGGAACGGGAGAAGAACGAGTTGCTGGGCGCACTCGGCCCGATGAAGGGGGATATTGTCGAAAAGCCGATGGCCTCGATGCAGTAGCGGCAGCGCGTACCGCCGGACTCTGGCGGGGTGATCCCAACGGTCGCCCCGCCGCGTCTTTACAGTGGATGCGATGAACAGGCCCGTGACGCCACCGTCAAGCCGACTGGTGCCGCCTCTGCGCTCAGGGCGTAATGCGCTGGTTTAGCCGTCAATGAAGTAGTCACTGTCAATTTTCTTGGTTTCATACGAAGTGACCGGCGTGACCCCAACATTGTGATCAATCATGAGTTGGGATAATTGGTCCCCGTCTATGAGGACGATCTTTGAATTAATTTTCGCCACATACTCTTCAGCCTCGCGCGTGAAACTGGAGGTCGTGATGAAGATCCCCTTGTTGGCGCGGTGTCCTTGCAAGGCCCCTGCGAATTTTTGGATTTCAGGACGGCCAATTGGAGCCTGCCAGCGCTTGGCCTGAATATAGATGACATCGAGGCCCAGACGGTCTTCGTTGATGATTCCATCAATGCCTTCGTCACCACTGCGACCGACGGCTCTCCCCGCTTCTTTGCGAGACCCTCCATAGCCCATCTTCACGAGCACGTCGATGACCAGACGCTCGAAGAACGCCGGGGAACATTCTTTGGTGGTCTTCAGCAACTCTGAAGAAAGATCCTCCCGCAGTTTTTGATAGGCACTTTCGAGAAGTTCTCCCGGTGTCTGCAGACTGTCGGTTTCGACCTGCTCGGTGGCTTGTCCGGAATTCCGGTGTTTCGTCCGGAATTCAATGAATTCCGGAAACTGATCGAGGAATTTGACGTTAATCTCTACGGGGCTTTTCGACAGCACTTGCCGGCCTCGTGGGGTGATCCGAAAGTATCCACGACGCGTAGATTCCAGCAAAGCCGCCTTATTCATATAAGTCCGAGCCCACCCGACGCGATTCGCGAACGTGAATTGCGACCCGCTGGGCAAGAGTTCTTTTCTTTCTTCCTCGGTAAGCTTGAACTGCTCGGCCAATGCCTCAACGGCCTCGCGCAACGTATGTTCATGCCCATCGGAAGCCAGGCGAAGGAGCGGAAGCATCACGGATTGGTAATCAGGAATTGCCATGTGCAACTCGTTGAGTGTTCCTGACGATCACGGAGCCGATCTACTGGAGAGCTGGATATACCACTCTTCCCGTTATGGCTGCCGCCCTTTCAAAGGATTGCGAGAGAGCAGGGGTCTGTCACTGTGGTGCATACGAATTCCGGATCTGCTTCTTTAGCCCGTATCGTCAGAGACCGGAACGCCATGTCGTGACGGCCTTGGCAAACTGCCGGAAATCGTCCAAGTGGCGACTGCAAATCTGATAAACAATATTCCAATCGATGGCCTGGTAGCTGTGCACCGCGAGGTTCCTGAATCCCACAGCCTTCTTCATCCGGTCGGCCAGGGACGGACTGATCACCTGGAGGCGATTAAGCGCATCGAAGTGCTCCGCCATCGTCGAAGGCGGCGAGATGTCGGTGTCCCCGATGAGATGGGAGGCCAGATCGACGGACAACTGGACGGCCCGCTGGAGATTGAGCGCGATGATGTCCTGCAGATCCGCATCTGCGCCAGGTCCTGGGACGAATCAGGCGTCTTGCCGGCAATCCGTTCGACGCAGCGTCGAAGCGATTCCAGTTTGGCGGCTACGAGGTCTCGATCCATGCTTGCCTTCGTGTGGCCAAGATTCGCCGATAATACGGCATCAGATCGGCCTCCTCATAAGCCTGCCTCCGCATAAGTTCGGCGTATTCCGTGCGGTTCCGGCAGAGCATCAATCGACCGGTGGTCAGCACTTGCTGCAACAGTGGACCATGCGCTTGGGTGAGGTCGATCAGGTCGATAGGACGTCCCACGGCTGCGGCGAGTTCATCGATAAGCTCAACGCGTGCGACGACGGTGAGTGGTGCGGTTGTGCTCACGGCGAGGTCGAGGTCGCTGTCAGGACGCCCTCGTCCGGCGGCAAGAGAACCGAACAGGATAGCCATGGTCACAGAGGGATGGCGTTGCAAGACCGAGACAATGGCGGCCCGTACCGTGGCATCCGGTTCATCCTGGCGGTGTATCTCAGTGCCGAAAGCGCTCATGCTTGTTCAGGTATCACGAAACCCTCAGCGATGCAAGGGAAGGCCGGCCGAGTGCCCCCATTGGTCGGACACCTTTAAAATATGTTACATAGAGTTCATTCCATATCATCCTAGGGAGACATGAGAGGGATATGCCCATGGACGACATTACCCAGAAAGTCAGCGACCGCTATGCACGCGCCGCCGCAACCGGCGAGCAAATGTGCTGCCCGACGAGCTACGACATGAGCCACCTCAAAACCTTCATCCCGGAGGAAGTGCTCAAGATTTCCTACGGCTGCGGGACCCCGGCAGGGCTGGACACCGTACAGGCCGGTGAAACCGTGCTGGATATCGGGTCCGGCGGCGGCATCGATTGCTTCGAAGCGGCGCGTCTTGTCGGACCATCTGGTCTGGTGATCGGCATCGATATGACTGACACCATGCTGGAGATCGCCCGCCATCATGCGCCCATTGTCGCCAAGAATCTGGGGTATCCCCGTTCGAACACCGAGTTTCGCAAAGGCATGGCCGATGCGATGCCGGTGGAAGATGCCAGCATCGATCTCATCATCTCGAACTGCGTCATCAACCTCGCTCCTGATAAGCGTAAGGTCTTCCGCGAGATGTACCGGGTGACCAAACCCGGCGGGCGCTTCACGATCTCCGATATCGTCTCCGACCAAGTCGTGCCGCAGTACCTGGTTCACGATGCCGCCAAGTGGGGCGATTGTCTCTCCGGAGCCCTGCAGGTGCAGGACTACATCGGCGGGATGGTGGATGCCGGATTTCGCGCCGTGCACCAGATCAAGTCGAGTCCCTGGCAATCAATCGACGGCGTGCATTTTCTCTCCGTGACTCTGACCGGATACAAACTTCCGGACGTCGTCACAAAAGAGGCTCCGCTCTTCGCGACCCTCTGTGGACCGTTTTCCACCGTGACCGACGAATTGGGCCAGCAGTACCGACGCGGCGTGCCGCAGCCAATCGATGCACAGTCTGCGCAATTATTGCGAAGTGCGCCGTTACGCTCGATGTTCCTCATCGGTCCGGCCCCGATCACCCTCGCGGCAGGCGATTCACGCTGGTGCGCGATTCTTCCGGAACAGGCACCCTGCGTCTGGCAAGGCGCGTACGCTATCCTCACAGGACCGATCATCGGTGCCGAGGATGACGACCATCATCAGTACTATCGCGGAGTGCCGTTGGAAATCTGCTCCAAAACCCTTCACGTCCTGACGCAGGAGTCCTACCGGCCCCACTTCACGATCTACCATCGAAGCTCGAACGT
>DAONAB010000156.1:6521-7651 GCA_035400805.1 Nitrospira sp.
TAGGCCAACACAAACCGCTTGCCTCCTCCGTTGAGCAGTTGAAGGTGCTCGCAGAGATCGGGACCTGTGTGCCGTTTCAGGAACAGCTGCGGCGAAGTGGGCTCTCGCCGCTCCGCGCAACCGGCATCACGGTGCTCCAAATCAATGTGGGAAAGCTCTGCAATCAAACCTGCCGTCACTGCCACGTGGATGCGGGGCCCGATCGCACTGAGCGCATGTCCCGCGAGACGGCCGAACAATGCATCGCGGCGTTGGCCACGACTGACATTCCCACCGTCGACATCACAGGCGGCGCACCGGAACTGAATCCTCACTTCCGGTGGCTGGTCGAGCAGGCCCGTGCCCTGAATCGACACGTCATGGACCGCTGCAATCTGTCGGTGCTGCTGTTGCCTTCGCAGGCAGACCTGGCGACGTTCCTTGCGGCGCACCGGGTAGAGATCGTCGCCTCACTGCCGTATTACCGTGCCGCGCAAACCGACGCGCAACGCGGTGAGGGCATTTTCGACAAGTCCTTAGAAGCCCTGCGGCTGCTCAATGGCCTCGGATACGGACGCGAAGGCAGCGGGCTGATCCTGAACCTCGTACACAATCCCGTCGGTGCCTTCCTGCCCGCCAAACAGGATGCCATCGAGGCGCAATTCCGGAAGGAGCTCCGCACCAAGCAAGGCGTGGAATTCAATCACCTCTTTACCATCACCAATATGCCGGTGAGCCGCTTCCTCGAGTTCCTGGTAGAGAGCGGCAACTACCAGGGGTACATGGAGCGGCTGGCGAGTGCGTACAATCCCGCGGCCGTCGCCGGCGTCATGTGTCGTTCGACCCTGTCAGTAGGCTGGGACGGCACACTCTACGATTGCGATTTCAACCAGATGCTGGAACTTCCGCTACACCCGGATGCCCCCGCACATATCCGGGATTTTGATCCGGCCAGACTTCATCACCGGGAGATCACCAGCCGGAATCACTGTTACGGGTGCACGGCGGGAGCGGGATCATCCTGCGGCGGAGCGGTGACGTAAGCAGCGTGCGCACATCGCCACCCACCCTGGTTCTCAGCCGTTTGCTGGCCTCACCATACTTGCTCAGTACGCCTCGGCGGACTCACCTCCCTCCGGCTTTGCTGGATC
>DAONAB010000157.1:0-3489 GCA_035400805.1 Nitrospira sp.
CCGAAGAGGCCCATCACGGTCAACTCACGATCGTTGCTGTAGGAATGGAACTGGCGGCTGCCCTCCTGCTGAGTCGGAGGGATATACCATTCCATCTCCACGGCTTTGCCTTTGGCCGCGATGCTGTCGGGGTTGGTGGTCGAGGCCGGCTGTCCCGTGGCGGACATAACCATGCTGGAACCATGGATGTTCAGACTGACTTCTTCATCACCCTCCAGCTGATTCCGAAGGGTCAACTTCACGCAATCGCCTTGATTGCCGCGAAGGACCAGCGGCTGAATGAACTGATTCTGCAACCCGTTCATGACCGCACCCGGATCGTAGCCTTCTTTATCCCGCGCCTCTTTATTCTTGGTCTCTTCGGCGCGGACCTTATCAATGTTCTCGGTCAGCGTGTACATGTAGCCTGGATAAAAATCCAGCCACATGTTCAAGGTGATTTCCACATTGATCGCCGACACGTCATAGCTGCGGACCGGCGCGCTGGCCGGACACTTCCCGCCCATAGAGGAGACGGGTTCGGCACCGCTCGACATCAACAGCAAATCCTGATTCCCGGCGCCGTACTGGTGCATCATGTTGACGTTGTTGTACTGGCCGCCTGTCCGCTGCACTTCAGCGTCGTGCACCATCTGCTCGTTGATCTTCTCCATAATGCGCTGGTGCTGGCGCTCCATCATCGCGGTGCGCTCGACATGGCCTTCTTGCGCGTCCTCGATAATGGTCTGCCCCTTCAGCTGCTCAGCCCATGCCGGCTGATTGTGCGCAGCCGCATGCATGTCCGGCGGCGCTGCCGAGACAACTTGGAATGCCCCGACGCAGAACGATGGAAGCATCACTCCCAATAGAAGCTTCCAGGCCGCCCGGGACCTGCGCTTACTAAGTTTCTTCGGACCGCTACGTACCGATCTCATTAGACCTACCTCCTCTTGAAACCATACAACCTCCGCATCGCCACTCTCTGCCGTCGCGTCCGCGTCGCGCAGGGTGCAGGCCCGTGAAGGCCTGCACCTCATGGAGTGGAAACACCAGGAGGCCGGTCCTTCGGTTCCCACACCCTTGATCCGCGACAACAAGACGACGACGCACCCATTGATGCGCATGAATAGCACTGCGTACAGAAAGACGGCGGTACCTAGAGCAACTCTCGTTCCAGCTTTGTCGCGTCCGGAAAATTGGACTTTGTTGGGAATTTCAGACAGCGGGGCGGCGAGTGGAAATAAAAATGGGGCGCTGTCGCCCCATCACAAACCGGCCATCATCGTAAACACTTCGAATTGAAAGGCTGAAAATGAGTGTCCGGGAAATTTGTCCCAATGGGACATCGATGCCCCATTATTCTCAGAGACTCACGCCCGAATCATCGGCCGTGAATGGGCACGGTGACGACGTGATTGGAAACGGTGGAGAGTGGTCCGGTCGCTGCTCAAAACAGTTCGCGCAAGCCATGCTTTTTGACCATGCGCTCGATGGTCTTCCGATCTACGCCGGCCTCCCGCGCAGCCCGGCCCATGTGGCCGTCGTTTCGCTTAAGGAGTTCGATCAGGAAACTCCGCTCAAACGTCGTGACCGCCGCCTGCTTGGCATGTTTGAAGGAGCCGGCCTCTCCCGGTCCCGCCTCGTCGACCACCACCTGGCGTAGCCGTTCAGGCAAATGCGCGGCGGTAATCAGCGGGCCATCAGCCAACACGGCCGCGCGCTCAATGACGTTTTGTAATTCGCGCACGTTCCCCGGCCAGGCATACCCGCACAGCAACTCGGTGGCAGTGGAGTCCAGGTTCGGAACGAATCCAAGGGCGATCCCCTGTTGCTTCATAAACCGTTGCAGGAATTCCTGCGCCAGAAGCGGGATGTCCCCCTCTCTACTTCGCAACGGCGGCAGCACGATGGGAATGACATTCAAACGATAGTACAAATCCTCGCGGAACTCCCCGCGACGACAGGCGGCTTCCAGGTCCTGGTTCGACGCCGCAATCACCCGCACATCGACATCCAAAAACCGGATGCCCCCGACCCGGCGCATCTGGCGCTCCTGCAAGACCCGCAGCAATCGTGATTGGAGCGTCTGGCTCATCCCGCTGACTTCGTCCAGGAACACCGTTCCACCCGACGCCACTTCGAACAATCCGGGTTTCGAGACATGCGCGCCGGTGAACGCGCCCTTCTCGTGGCCGAACAATTCCGATTCGAGGAGCGTATCCGGCAAGGACACGCAGTCCACCGGGATGAAGGGTCGGTCTGCCCGCAAACTGGCGTCGTGGATCGCACGCGCAACGAGCTCCTTTCCCGTTCCGCTTTCCCCATAGACCAGCACATTGGAATGCGTGGGCGCGACCTTGTCGATCAAACTGAACACCGATTCCATCGCCGGGCTCTCCCCGATAACCCGGGACAGCCCCGTCCGCTTTCCGGAACGGCTGTGATCGCGCGAGGCCGCCACTTCGCCCGCCCGCGCTGTCGTCGGAACGCCCCCTCCGTCCTCACCGAAGGCACGCCGGGCCACTTGCAGGAGGTCGGTACTGGTGAACGGCTTCGTAATGTAGTCGAACGCACCGTAGCGCATCGACGTGACCGCCGTCTCCACCGTGGCATGGGCCGTCAACAGCACGACCTGCACCGATGGATCGAATCGCTTGGCTGCCGCCAAGACTTCGATCCCGTCGAGATCGGGCATGCGTAAATCCGTGAGAATCAGCCCCGGACGCTCGCGTTGAATCACGTCGAGGGCGCGGGTGGAATTACACTCGGTCAGACAATCGTACGGCCCACGACTGAGAATCCGGCGACAGTTATCGAGCGCATCCTGCTCGTCATCGACAATCAGGATTTTTCCTGCAATCCCCATGGTGCTCCTTCACGAATGCTCTCGCCAAGACCAACCGCCGGCAGATAGACATCGAAGACGGCGCCGACCGTGTCGTTCCGTACTTCGATCCGCCCGCGATGGTCCGAGACAATTCCATAACTCAAAAACAATCCCAAGCCCGTCCCCTGGCCGGCCGGTTTGGTGGTAAAAAAGGGATCGAAAATACGGTCGACGATCCCAGCCGGCACACCCGCTCCGTTATCCGATACGCTGACTCGTACCCACTCGTCCCCATTGAGCTGCATCCAGGCCGTACGCACGGTCACGACGCCGTGATCCCCACAGGCGATCACGGCATCGATGGCATTGTTGAGCACATTCAGCAACACGGTTTCCAACCGGTCGCGATCTCCCATGACCGGCGGCAACTCCGGCGCGAGGTCCGCGTCGATGCGGACAGAGAGCGCCGCCACACGTTCCCCCGCCATGGCGACGCAGGTGCGGGCCACGCAGTTGAGATCCAGTGGTTTCAACATCGACACTGTCCCACGGGAGAACGTCAAAATACTGCGGGTCACTCGGGAGATCCGTTCCGCCTGCGAACGGATCGTGACCAGATCGCGGGCCACCTCGTCCGGGATCGTTGACTGGGCGGCGTCGGCCTCCATGCATTCAATCCGGTT
>DAONAB010000157.1:3589-5768 GCA_035400805.1 Nitrospira sp.
ATCGGTCGAGCGATACGCGCCGCCACATAGCGCCCTATCGCCCAGAGCAATCCCAACATCACCACCCCGATCAAGGCCAAATTTCTCAATTGATCTCGAATCGGCGCGTAGGTCTCCTCCGGCTGTTGCCGCACAAAGACATGCCAGGAGTTATCAGGCAGACTCAAGCCGGTGACCGGCGCATAACCGACCACGGTATCGGTCGCTCCATGGCCATCATCCTCGGCGATGCCCCAACCAGGGCTCGAAGACACGATCATCGCCATCAACTGGCTGGGGATGCGATGCGCACGCCGCGGCAGAATGGGGCACACGAGCGGCTCGCCGGCGGCATCGAACAGCATGGCGTGGCCGGTCTGCCCGATTCGTATTTCTTTGATCATCGCAAAGAGGGAATCGAATCGATACGAAGCTTTAATCGCACCGATCACAGCATGCTGATGATCGTCCAGGATCGGGACCGCGATGTCGATGGTTTCTTCAGGCGTGCGAAACGAACCTTCCTGGCCGGGAATGACCCCGCTGATATAGACCCGATCCAGTTCCCCGGCTTGTAATGCCTCCCACCAGGGTTCGTGACTCAAGAAGTAATGGTCCGGCTCTGAACTGGCTGCGACCAGCGCACCATAGCGGTCGGTGATCAGCAAGCCGACCATTTTATCGCCGTCGCGAACTTTGGTTTCGAGGAGGAAGCGGGATAGTTCCGAATTCAGCAGGCGCGCCGCGCTCTCACGGCCCTGTTCCCAGATTCGCGCGCGTTCTTGAATGAGCTGTTGGGTCTCAGCCCAATCCCCTTTGTACGAGAGGTTCGCGGCCTCCACCGGTTGCCGCACGCGCAAGGGCGCGGAGGCCAACAGCCGAACCCCCTGCATTTCGCTCTGCACGAGCATGGTCAGCCGATCGGCGACCTGCTCGGCAATCGCCTGGAAATTGCCGCCGATCACGTCGCGCAGTGAGCGCATGCCCGACATCGACGCGAGCACCAGGCCGATCACCAACGGAATACAGCCCACCAGCACAATGGCGAGTACAATACGGCCCTTGATGGTGCGAATCGTCATCCCCACTCCAGTGGAGACATTCTAAACAACCGGCGAAAGAAAACGCCACCGTACGTGAACCCGGCCGGCGATCAAGACAGAGGTGGCACCTCCTTTGGTTCGCCCGTCGAACGGGCAGGAAACAGCGCCGTCTCCCTGAACAGAATCGATTGCGAACGCCGCTTCCTGGCACGATGAAAGATCCACAACAGACATCCCGAGAGACTCATCAAGAGAATGGGCACACCGGGAATGTTCAAGAGCGTTTTCTCAAACCCGAAGAAGTTCAACTGGTGCAATTGCATCACGGCAAAATGCACCCGCCGCCAGCGACCTTCGTCTTCGAGGATCTCCCCCGTTTGGCGATCCAACACAATTTCCGTGGCATCCTCATCGTCGAAGCGAACCCGCACCGCATCCTGGGCCCGCTTCTTCTTGCGAGGCGTATATCGCTCCATCTCCACAGCGGTCACCGATGCCGGCGTCCGTACGTACTGCTGCGCGATCGCCGGTGCCAGATCCGATGAGATCGGCGAGAGCTGCTCGCCGGTTATGGCATCGAGCAACAGTGTGGTGGACACGCCCTCAACCCGCAATTTGAGTTCATAGAACAGGCGGCCGAAATCCGAGCGCAACAACACCTGCTCGATCGATGCCCGCCCGCCCACGGCTGCCTTCGCCTTAACCATCGCGCGCTCCACCGACAGTGTCGCCGCTTCCAGCGACGGGCCAACCAGCGGCCGAACTTTCTCCTTATAGTGGTCAGCCCAATAGAGAAACTTCGCGTCAGCCCACAACAGGCCGGTGACGACGGAGAGCAGGAGAAAGCCCAACGCCCCCATGCCGAACCAGCGATGGGCCAGCCGGACGATCCGTTCGGATCCGCCGCGACTCATGTTACTGCCCCACGGGGCGCTCGGCCCTTACCTGCAATGCCAAGGTGCTGCGATGGCGCAACGCTTCATAGGCCGTCCCCTCGAACTCCCCAGGAGCTTTTTCGACATGGATCATCTCCAACACATACCGGCCAGGCCACAGCGGCGTGAAGGACACGATGCCCTCGGCATCCGTTTTCAACTCCTTGTCCCAGCCATTGGGCGCATGCACCAGCACCTGCGTCCCCGGCAGACGTTGCCCGT
>DAONAB010000157.1:5868-7640 GCA_035400805.1 Nitrospira sp.
TCCCAGCCATTGGGCGCATGCACCAGCACCTGCGTCCCCGGCAGACGTTGCCCGTTGAAAATCGCTTTCACGACGATCTCGCCACCCGGGCCAGGGGTCACCCGGCCCGACGCCAGATTCAGCCCCGTCGTCAGCGGGATCAGGTCGAGCGCCAGCGGCGTCGAGTGGTCCCGCTCATGCTCATTCACGCGACTTTCTTCCAGGCAGACGAAATACGTCCGCGCGTAAAACATCGGTTTGACGATGCCCAGGTCATGTTTGCGTAGATCTTGCACCGGCGCTTTCGCCTGTTCGGCCACCACCGCGTTCCGCCCCGGCACGCAGGAGGACACGGCACCGGCGAAGTGGTTGACCTGCTTGGTCAGCGGGACATCGGTCTTGCCGCGCTTGGGATCTTGCACGCGCAGAGTGACGCCGTCGATGGAATCAAGCCGGCCGCCACGCTCTTCCCTTAAGAATTCAGCATATTCACCGAAGTATACCTTCACTGGCTGCCCTGTCTCAGCCGGCGCCGTGGCTTCCGTTTCCACCCAGACAAAATGGGCCTCCGACGGAACAGCGCCCAACAACCCTGCCAGCACTGCGATTCCCCACATTCCACGAGTGACGATCGTGCGTTTCATTCTGGTTACTCCTTGTTCAATTTCATCCACAGGCTGCGACGTCCCGTTAAAATCTCCACGACACACCGCCGTAGAAATTCCGGATTTCACCGGGCTGAATGCCGAGGAAACTGCCGGTGGTCCGCTGCGCGATGAATGACTCATCCGTCAGATTGCGCACACCGGCGAAAATGGCCCACTTCGCTTTCGGCGGGGCGTAATTGAGCCGGAGATTCCAAATCGTATAGGAAGGGATGACGCCGTTCGTTCCCAGGGCATTTTCCGTTTGGGTATTCGCACCATCGGCAAATTGTTGCGCGACATACATGGCATCAGCCTCAATCGAGGCGCCGGTCGGGTGGTAGTACCCCACCAACCCGTAGAACGTCATACGGGGGGCATAGGGAAGATCTTTTCCGTCCGTCGCTCCAAATAGGGATTTTGGCCGTAAGAGCGTGATACTGCCTCTGGTGACGAAGCCTTGCAGGGGGCGGACGATTTCGCCCCAATCGAGGCTGACGGTACTCTCGATGCCTTCCATCAGCGTTTTGCCGGCGTTGACGAACTGGCTGCCCTGCTGCACGATTTGGTTGCTGAATTCGGTTCGAAACACCGCGACTTCCGCACTCACACCGGGCACGAGAATGGAACGGATCCCGATATCCGAACTCAATGCCCGTTCCGCCTCCAGATCTTGCGTCGTCCCGCTGGTGGGATCGACCGCGTTCGCAAACGTCGGCGGCCGAAAGGTGGTATGCACGTGGCCGAAGAGCATGCTGTCCGGCGTGAGCTGATATTTGACCCCGGTCCCATAGATCAGGCCTTGCGTTGTTTTTGAATTTCTGAAATTGCCCCCCACCGGCGGCACGGCATTCATCGTCTCGCGGCTTTGATTCACCTGCTCCCAGCGGATGCCCGGGGAAATGGTAAGCGCCTCGGTCAAACGAATGGCCGTCTCCGTATAGGCCGCATAGGCCACCGATTCCAGATCGGCGTTGTTCGTGGTGCGGCTGATCTTCGAGCCGGCCGTCCCGATGCCCTGAATGTCCGTCAGGCGTTCCGCGTGATACCGCACGCCGGAGGTGATCTGTTGATCCAATCCAAACAGCGAAAATTTGAACTGATGTTGCGGCATGACGCCGAAGACATTGAACTTGCGCAAAAAGTTCG
>DAONAB010000158.1:0-7563 GCA_035400805.1 Nitrospira sp.
CGTCGCCCTCGAACGGGCGAATCCCGTCTTAGAGAAATCCCTCTGGCGTCTTCTCGTCCATAACCTGGGCCTCGCCTATCGCAGGACGGGCGACCTTATGCGCGCTAAAACGACCATCGACTATGGGCTGTCGCACGATCCGGCGAATCCGTTTTTTCACTACGATCTCGCTCGCACCTACGCCGGAATGAACGAGCGTGACCGGGCCATGCAATCGTTACACGACGCATTCCAGCACTTCCGCGAAAGCCACCGGCATGACGCCATACCGGACCCCCGGCAGGATGTGTCCTTCGGCCGGTTGATGCTGGATCCCGAGTTTAGAACGCTCACGGAATCGCTCATGCAGCCCGCCATCTAAGGGGCAGGCACACCACGTACGACTCGTCGATCATGGAAGGACCAAGAGATGTCAAAACGTAAGAACGCGCGTGTCGAAATGAATCGACCCATCGATGTGCAGGGCCCTCGCGGAACCAGCCAGGGCGTGGTGCGGGATTTTTCCCCTGGAGGATGCAAGATTCAACAGCCTGCCGCCAAGGTGCACTGCGGCATGCGATTGACGTTGCGGATCTCGCTTCCCGATCGCATCGAACCCATCGAAATCAAACCTGCCGTCGTGACCTGGACGAGCCAGGATGCCTTCGGCGTGGAATTCCTGTCGCTCTCCCCAGAAACGCGAAGCCGCGTGAAGCTTGTGTACGATCTTCTGCTGGAAGCGCAGTCGACGGCCGAAACCGAACGGGTCATCTCCCTTCCCGGCGTCTCCTGGAAATAAGTTTCCTCCCCCATACCATCATCGCCTACCGGCTCGACACCTGAGAGCAACCACGTGCCTGGAGTATGCGCGTGCCGCGCCCTACCCCCCGTGGCACGCGACCGATAGGCACTATCGTATGGCAAGGAGACGACGAGCGGGCCACACGAGTGGCATGATCCGAGAGCTTTACTGCGGAGGAACGGGTGGGATCAACTCGGCTACTTTCTCGATAATCGCCTGCGGCATAAACGGTTTTTGGAGGTAGGCCGCTTGGGCATCCACACCGTGCGAGACCAGCATGTCCACGGCATAGCCGGAAATATAGAGCACCTTGATCTTGGGAAACATGGTCCTGGCCCCCTGCGCCAGAACCGATGCCTTCATGCGCGGCAGAATCACGTCGGTGATGAGGAGGTCGCAGCCGCCTTTGCGCAGCTGCAGCATCTGCAGCGCTTCGACGCCGTCGGCCGCCGCCAACACTTCATACCCCTGATCGCGCAACACGGCCGCCACAAGCCGTCGAATGCCCTCATCGTCTTCAACCAGCAGAATGGTTGCACAGCTCACCGGAAGCGGTCGTGAGGCCGTTACCTGTTCGGCCTCCGATGTTTGCGCCTGCACGCGCGGTAACAGCACCGTAAAGCGCGAGCCCCGGCCGGGTTGGCTCGTCACATCAATATAGCCGCGGCTCTCCTTCACGATGCCATAGACAGTCGCCAACCCCAATCCGGTCCCCTTTTCGAATTCCTTGGTGGTGAAATACGGCTCAAAAATGTGGGCGAGGGTCTCGGCATCGATCCCGCAACCTGTATCCTCGACGACCAACGTGACATAGGGGCCGGGAACCGCACCCGGGTGAGTGCGCACATACGTGTCGTCCAGATCGATATTGCCGGTCTCGATTGTCAGAATGCCGCCCTCGGCCATGGCATCGCGTGCATTGAGCGCCAGGTTCAGCAAGACCTGCTCGATCTGAACGGGGTCCCCCAAGACGTGGCCGGCCTGAGGATGCAGGACGATCACGGTCTGAATCTGCTCTCCGATCAGTCGGCGCAAGATATCTTCCATGTCGCGAATCAGCGTATTGAGCGGCACATCGCGCTGCTCCAGAGTCTGGCGGCGGCTGAACGTCAAGAGTTTCTTCGTCAACGCCGCGGCTCGCGTGCCGGCCTGTCCGATCACTTCCACTTCGTGGTGCAGCGGATGAGATCCCAGCTGCTGCGCGACCCGGTGCGCATGACCGATGACGACCATCAGCAGATTGTTGAAGTCATGCGCGATGCCCGCCGCCAATCGCCCCAACGCCTCCATCTTCTGCGACTGCCGCACGCTCTGTTCGTCCTGCTTGCGCTTGCTCAGATCAACAATCGTCTCAATGACATGGAGGCGGCCGTCTTTCGTCGGGGCTTTTGCCCAATGCACCAGCAGACGGCGCCCGTTCGACATCTCGACCTGCTCGGACACGACTCCGTCACGAGCCAAGGCCTCAGGCATACGGCAGAATTCGCACGGCGCGGTCTTCCCCGCAATTTTCTGATAACAGAGCCCACCGGTCATATCGCCGAAGGCGCCCAGAGCAGTCTGGTTTTGAAACTGCACGGAATGATCGGCAGGATCGATCACCGTTACGATGACCGGCTGTGAATTCAGCAACACCTGAGGATCATAGGAGAGACCGTTGGGCGAGTGCGGAGAAGCAGACATGGACGTCCTCGTGCGGGTTGGAGCGTGGTAGACGCGCTGAGCGAGCCAGCTTCTTTGGTTGTACTACATCACTCCGTACAGTCAAGGAGATGATCAATTGTAGGGGCGCGGCTAACGTAGGACTTACGGAAGGAGGTGGAGAACCTTCTCAACGGCCATTGTGTGCATGCCGGTAGAACAGCGTCTTCGCCCATTCGGCCGCCGCACCATACGCGAGAAGAATGCCGAGCAACGCGGCCCAAAAGACGGGCGGCAGCGGTTCAAATCCCAACAATGAGCCGACCGGTGTCATGGGCAACAGGATCGTGGCCAGTGCGATCAGCACCGTCGAGGCCAACAAGGACGCAGACGGGCGGCTGGTCACGCACGGGCGGCGCGTGCGAATCACCAGGACAATCAGTGACGCTGAGAGCACCGACTCGACAAACCAGCCGGTGCGGAACTGCCCGGTCGTGGAATGCAGCAACAGGAGCAACACGCCGAACGTGAAGTAATCGAACAACGAGCTCACGAACCCGAAGGTCAGCATGAACCGTCGGATGAAGGGAATATCCCAGCGGCGAGGTCGATCGATCAGTTCCGGATCAACGTGGTCGGTGGCGATCGTCATTTCAGGAATGTCCGTCAGCACATTCGTCAGCAGAATTTGCTTCGGGAGTAACGGCAGAAAGGGCAAAAACAGCGACGCGCCGGCCATGCTGAACATATTGCCGAAATTCGCGCTCGTTGCCATAAACACGTACTTGAGGGTGTTGGCGAAGGTGCGCCGCCCCTCCCGGACGCCTTCCACCAACACGCTCAAATCGTGTTCCAGCAGCACAAGATCGGCGGCCTCCTTCGCGACATCGACAGCGCCATCGACTGAAATGCCCACATCCGCGGCGTGGAGGGCAGGCGCATCGTTGATGCCGTCGCCGAGGTAGCCGACGACGTTGCCTGATCCGCGCAGCGCCCGGATAATGCGTTCCTTTTGATTCGGTTCGATTTCCGCAAAAATGTCTACCTCGTTGGCCCTGGCCCGAAGCGCTTCGTCGCTCATGCCGCGCAGGTCACTCCCGGTTAACACCCGCGGATTGGCCAGACCGACCTGTCGCCCCACATGGGCTGCCACCAGCTCTTGATCGCCTGTCACCATTTTCAACGACACGCCCAGCCTCCTGAGGTGCGCGATCGTGTCGACAATACCGGCTTTCGGAGGATCCGCAAACACCAGCAGACCCAGGAACGTCATCCCCGCTTCATCCTCCTTAGACACCCGGTCCATGACGCCCAAATCCCGGCAGGCCAATCCGAGCGTACGGTAGCCCTGGCTGCTGAAACCACGCACCTGCTCCCTGATCGATTCGCGAACCTGCTCCATCGGCAATAGCACCCCGTTTTTTTGCTCCGCATGCAGACAGACGGCCAGCATACTTTCGACCGCGCCTTTGGTAATCAGCAGATGCGTGTGCGGAGTCGCCACCAGAACCGACAGCCGCTTGCGAACAAAATCGTAGGGTTCCTCTTCCACCTTACGATAGCCGGAGAGTTCGAAAGAACGGTGCCGACGCAGGGCCTCATCCAACGGGTTGGGAAATCCGGTTTCGAACATCGCGTTCAGATGACCGTGGAACAACACACGCTCGCTCGGCTGACCATGCAGATCCAGTGCGGCATGGAGTCGCATGGAGCCTTCGGTCAAGGTCCCGGTCTTGTCGGAGCACAACACGTTCATGCTGCCGAAATTTTCAATCGACGCCAGGCGCTTCACCACGACGTTCTGTTGGGCCATGCGTTTCGCGCCGTGCGAGAGATTCACACTGATGATGGCCGGCAGGAGCTGCGGCGTGAGTCCGACCGCCAGGGCCATGGAAAAGAGGAAGGATTCCAGCACCGGCCGTTCCAGGTAGACATTGACGGCAAAAATCGCGAGCACGAGAAGCAGCGTCACTTCGAGCAGCAGATAGCCGAATCGCCGCACGCCCCGCTCGAATTCCGTTTCCGGCGCCTTCAACGCCATGCGATGGGCGATACGGCCGAATTCCGTCTCCTTCCCGACCGCCACAACCACAGCCCGTGCTTGACCGCTGACGACATGGGTGCCGAGAAACACACTGTTGGTACGCCTGGTCAGCGGCACATCAGCGGCCAGACTCGCCGCCGATTTCTCAACGGGATAGGTTTCCCCCGTTAAGGTCGCCTCATCGACAAACAGATCTTTCGCCTCCAGCACCAACGCGTCCCCAGGAAGGCTCGATCCGGCTGAGAGGTCAATGACGTCGCCAGGCACGATGTGATCGGCCGGGATGTCGCGCAGCTCGCCATCCCGCCAGACGCGGGCCGTGATTTGCACGAGGGCCAGCAGCCCCGCAACGGCACGCGCCGCGCTGTACTCCTGCCAGAAACTCAAGCACGCCCCGGCCAAAATGATGCTCAGGATAATCAGCGCATCGCCGTGCGCTTCGAGAAAAAACGACACGCCGGCGGCAAACAGCAGAATCAGGACGATGGGACTTCGAAACTGCGCCATGAGCAGCCGCAGCGGCCGGCCATTCCGCTCAGGCTTGAGCCGGACGGATGCCGAGGTGGCCTGCCGCGTGTCGGCCTCCGCCGTGGTCAATCCTCTTGGCGTGGCAGAGAGTTGCCGCAACACGTCATCTGCAGGCACAGCCCAGAATGATGTCTCCTTCAGCATGGTTCCAGGCTAGGATCGGGTTACACCCACTCCGGAGCATGTTCCTTTGTCGCATCCTGTTCGGCAAACGTGCGGTACAAGGCCGGCAGCACCAGCAGGGTCAACGCCGTCGACGTAAACAGGCCGCCGATCACCACCGTCGCCAAGGGCCGTTGCACTTCCGCGCCGATGCCCTGCGCCAATACCAGAGGCAACAACCCCAGGAGAGTGGTCATCATGGTCATCACGACCGGCCGAAGCCGGAGGACACAGCCTGTGATAATCGCCGCTTCCGTCTGCTGCCCCTCATTCCGCAATTGATTGATATACGACACGAGCACGATGCCGTTGCCCACCGCCAGCCCGAACAGTTCGATGAAGCCGATCGACGCCGGCACGCTCAAATACTGGTCGCTCAGCCATAGGGAGACCACGCCGCCGATTAACGCGAAGGGCAGGTTCAGAATGATCAACCCGGCATACCGCAGCGAATGAAACGCCCAGAACAGGAGAAAGAACACCAGCCCGAGCGTGATCGGCACCACCAGCAGCAACCGCGCGTTCGCCCGTTCCATATTCTCAAACGCGCCGCCCCAGGCCACGGTGTACCCTTGCGGCAATCGGATCTGCTCAGCCAACCGCTTCCGGCCTTCATCCACGACGCCGCCGATGTCACGCCCCACGACATTGAACCCGATATAGATCCGCCGCTTCGCCTGTTCCCGGCTGATTCGCGCCGGACCTTCCCGCATCTCGATCGCGGCCAGTTCGCTCAATGGAATCGGCGCTCCCGACGCCGACCGGACCCGGATATCCCCGATCGCGCCGATGCTGTTGCGAGATGATTCCGGGAACCGGAGAACCAGCTGAAACCGCCGCTCGCCTTCATAGACCTGCGTCGCGGGTCTCCCGCCCACCGCCGTGCTGATGATGTCCTGCACATCCGACACGTTGATCCCGTATCGCGCGATTTTCTCCCGGTCGATATCGATGGTCAGATACGGCTGACCGGCGACCTGTTCGACCTTGACGTCTTTGACTCCCTCGATCGTCCGCATGAGATCTGCGATCCGTTCGGCATGCTGATAGAGCAGGTCGAGGTCGTCGCCGAACAATTTAATGGCGCACTCGGTCCTGATGCCGGAAATCAGCTCATCTACCCGCTCTTGAATCGGCTGGCTCATCAGCACGGAAATGCCGGGAATGTCCGCCAGACGTGTTCTGATGGCATCGACCAGACCGGCCTGCGTCTGCGCGGTGGTCCAGGTCTCGCGCGGGCGTAACGCCACGATCGGGTCGCTTTCATTGGGTTCTTCCGGCCCCACCGCAATGTCCGGCCGCCCGATCTTGCTCACCGACATGCGCACTTCCGGAAACTCCAGCATGACCTTTTGGGTTTGTTTTTCGATGGCGATCGATTCGTCCAGCGACACACTCGGCAGGCGCACGATCTGCGGAGTCAACGCGCCCTCCTCCAGGATCGGAATGAATTCCCGCCCGACGAACGGCAACAGACTCAGACTCGCCAGCACGACCGCCGTCGAACTCAGCAGCACGGCCGCGCGATGGTCGAGCGTCCATCGAAGCACAGGTTGATACTGCGCCTTCATCCAGCGGGTCAGACGGGTCTCTTCCGGGTGATCGCCGCGCAAAACGAGCGAGGCCAGAACCGGAGACAGGGTCAATGTCACGATCACCGAGGCCAACAGGGAAATGACGAGTGTATAGGCCAGGGGCGCGAACATTTTGCCTTCCATGCCGTGAAGCGTCATCAAGGGGAGAAAGACGACGCTGATGATGAGAATGCCGAACAGGATCGGTCGCCCGACCTCGTTCGTCGCCCGCAGCACGACCTCCAACCGGGATCGCTCCTGCAGCCGATTTTCCGACAAGTGACGATAGATGTTTTCGACCACGACCAGCGAACCGTCGGCGACTTCACCGATGCCGATCGCCAGTCCGCCCAGGGTCATGAGGTTCGCGGACAATCCCACTCGCTGCATCACCACAAACGTAATCAGCGGCGTGACCAGGAGCGAGACCGTCACGACAATCGCGCTGCGCACGTGGCCGAGAAAGAGAAAAAAGACCAACGCGACCAACACGACACCCTCGATCAATGCATCGCGCACAGTGTGGATGGCGGCGGTCACGAGCTCGATGCGGTCATAGAACGGCACAAGGGTCAGTCCGCCGGGCAAGACTCCATCACGCTGAATCGCGTCCGCTCGTTGTTTCACCGCCTGAACCACTTCACGCGCATTGCCGCCTCGCAGCATCAACACGGTGCCGGCTACCACCTCCCGCTCTCCGTTCAGCACGGCGGCTCCATGCCGCACCGCATGGCCGATGCGGACGTTCGCCACATCGCGCACAAACACCGGCACGCCGCCCGCCTCCTTGACGACGATCCGCTCGATGTCGGCCGGGCTTTTGATGAGGCCCA
>DAONAB010000159.1:0-6133 GCA_035400805.1 Nitrospira sp.
GGCCCCACTTTTGAGGGCTTCTTCCTTAGTTCGCGCATCCCCGAAGGCCGTCATAACGATGATGGGGCAGGCAGGGACATGGTCTCTTAGTCGATGCACATACTCGAAGCCGCCGGACGGCATTTTCAAATCCGTCACGATCAAATCCGGGGCGGCCCGCATCACGGCCTCTAACCCCTCGACCCCATTGCTGGCTTCACGCAACTGATACCCTTCGCCCCATAGCTCATCGCACAACAGGCTTCGCATGTCCTTGTCATCTTCCACCACCAGGAGCACGGCTGGGGTTGTCCCGTTCACGTTGAGGCTCCAGTACGCGACACTCATGACAAGCCTGGCATCGCAAACTATATGCCATGCTGCCGTTGACTGGAGTTGAGCTAACACCTTGCGTTCATTGGCGATTCAGTGGTGCAGGAATTTCCAAACAGAGGTGGCGGCGCCGCGGCGTTGGCGAGAAAGACCCCACAGTGTGAGACCGATTGCCCCGAAGCGCTACAGCGGAACGATGCGTGCGTCTGTCCCCATTTCGGAAGAGAAAAACACAGGATCTTACGATTTCCGACTCGGGTCGACATGAATCGGCAAGCCGATACTGAAGATCGTCCCTACTCCCGGCTCGCTGCTGACCTGAATCGTCCCCCCATGCTCCTCGATAATGCCCCGGACCACGGTCAAGCCCAAGCCGGTCCCCTTTCCGAACTCCTTGGTCGTGAAAAAAGGATCGAAGATTTTTGCGATGACCTCTTGCGGCATCCCGTGGCCGGTATCGGCAATCGTCAGCGTGACCATCCCGCGATCCGGCATGGGCGCCAAGGTCGCACGGAGCGTACCCCCTTCCGGCATGGCATGAATGGCGTTCATGACCAAGTTGATCAGCACCTGGCTCATCTGATCGGCATCAGCATGTACCAAGGGGCAGGACTCGGCAAAGGAGGTTTCTACGCTGATGTTACTGTGCGACAACCGCTCCTGGAAAATTTCCAGATTGTCCTCGATGGTCTGGCGAAGGTCCAAGGCACGGTGTTCGACCGGACGTCGCCGGGCAAACGCGAGCAACTGATTCATCACCCGCGTAATTCGTTCGACCTGGCTGATGATCGTTTGTAGGCCCTTTTTGACGGACTCCTCTTTGGTCCGCTCCATCAAATACTCGGCCCGGCCCAGGATGACATTCATCGGTGTGCCGATCTCATGCGCCATGCCGGAAGCCACGGTGCCGAGTTCCGCCACGCGCTCGGTCCGGCGAAGCTGCGCTTCCAACCGCTTTCGCTCCGTAATATCGCTGGTGATCCCGTCGATCCTGGCAGGATGACCGGCCTTATCGTTGATGATGCGGCCGCGATCGTGTACCCACCGCACGTCACCATCTCCACGCACGATGCGGTACTCCACATCCAACTCTCCGGTCGTTTGAAGGCCCCGCACTGCTTGTTCGGCCAGCGTACGATCATCGGCATGCACGACCTCCAGCCATAACGACGGTCGATCCACAAACTCTTCTGCGGGCCGGCCATAGATCTGCGCCACGGAGGGACTGACGTAGTGGATGGCCGATAAATCCAATGTTGAGGACCAGACCACGTCCTCCATCGCGCCCAACAAACTCTGAAGCCGCTCCTGGCTTTCCCGCAATCGTTGCTCCCCGACATTTCGCATCGTCATGTCACGCAGCACGATCAAGATGCCCGTCCCCTCCTGATCCCGGAACTGAGCCGACCTCACCGCGACATCCACAATGGCGCCATCCAGGCGGATGATCCGCTCCTCGACCTCCGGGACTGTGCCGCCTCCCAGGAGGTGCCGGATGCGCTCGGCGACCGGCTCGTGATAGTCGGCGTGAATCACGTCATAGACCCATTTTCCCAGCAGTGCCTCTCCGCTAGTGGCGCCGAATAACCGCAGCCCCTGCTCGTTGGCGAACAGGATTCGATTGTCTCGAATGACAAGAATGGCATCCGGCAAAACAGCGAGAAGCCGTCGATATCGCTCCTCACTCTGACGCAACAACTGCTCGGACTTTTTCCATTCGGTGACATCGCGCGTGACCCCTAACACTGCCGTGATACGTCCGTCGGCCGCGCGGAGCGGCACCACATGCGTGTCCAACCATCGCGGCGTTCCCAGCAGACCCACGATCTGGAATTCCAACCGGCCCGCCTCCCCCTCTCCCGCTTTGCGGACGAGATCGCGAAACACCGCGCGCGATTCAACGGCGACCAGATGGCAGATGTCTTTGCCGACCACCTCCGCATTGCTGGCGGCTTCGATCATGGCCAGTCCCGCGGCGTTCATGGTTCTCACCGTACCATCGAGCGCCAGCACCTTGACGCACTCCGGCTCCGTTTCAATGATCGCTCGTAACAGGGCTTCGCGTTCGGCCAACTCCTGTTCCAACCGTTTCCGCACCGTGATGTCGCGAAGAATGACGGTGTAGTAGCGCATACCCGCCACGCCGATTTGCGAAATGGCTGCCTCGATCGGAAACTCCTGGCCGGTGGAGCGAACGCCCATGATCACCCCCAACGCCCCCATTTGGCGCGTGGTGATGCCTGATCGGCCGAATTCCCTGATGTGTTCGGCATGCGCGCTGCGAAACCGCTCGGGAATCAGGCGGTCCAACGGCCGTCCCAGCATGTCTTGCGCGCTCCACTGAAACATGTCTTCCGCCGCCTGATTGAACAGGACAATCTTCTGGCCTTCATCGACCGTGATGATGGCATCCATGGCCGATTGCACAATCCCTTCGAAGCGCAATTTGTCGCGATGCAGTTCCGCCTCAGCCCGCCGTTGTCCGGCCATCGCCCCTTCCACGGCAGCTTCTGCATGGGCGATCGCCTCCACAGCCTCGGCAGGTGTCGATTCCTTGCGTGCAGATTCAGCCAGTGTCGCGACGGGCACCGGCCCCGTGTTATTTCGACGGGCCGCCACGAGGAACGCCACGGCGGCCATGAGGCCGGTGCCCATGAGTCGATTGATCCACGAAGCAACCGGCAGAACGCCCGCCGGCGAGGCGACCGCCCCGATTATCACCAGCAATGCGACCAGCCCCACGCCATAGCGTGGCGCGCTTGCCCGGGGACTTGCCGCCGTCAATGCTAGCGGGATGGCATACAGCAGCCAGACCGCATAGTCGGTCGGCACCGAGAGGTCCAGGAGCAATATTCCGATGGTCAGCAGCGCAGGGCCGCCATATTCAAGAAGCAGGGATTTTTGCGACAGAGGGTACACGACGATGGCTCCCCGCACGACGGTGAGACGTGGACTCTACGCGTCTGCGTGTGGTTTGCCCTCGATTTCGGCGAGCTTGCGGTAGAGGGTCTTGCGATCGATGCCCAACACATGCGCGGCCTGATACTTGTTGCCGCCCGTCTTCTCCAGGATCTTCACGATATATTCTTTCTCCACTTCATGGAGCGGCAAGGTTCGTTCGGCCGCTTCGTCGAGAATCCGGCGATCTCCACGCGCGCCCTGGACCTGGATGGGTAAATCTTCCGAACCGATCATGTCGCCATGACTCAACGTCACCGCGCGTTCGATGACATTCTCCAGTTCCCGCACATTTCCCGGCCAGGCGTAATCGGCCAGCATGGCGAGAGCCGGCTCGCTGAGCCCTTTGACCTGCCTGCCCCGAGAGGCGGCGCACTTTTTCAGAAAGGCATCGACCAGGATGGGAATATCTTCCCGCCGTTCCCGCAAGGGCGGCAGTCGCAATTCGATGACATTGAGGCGGTAATAAAAATCTTCGCGGAATCGCTTGTTCTTTACTTCATCGACGAGATTCAGGTTCGTCGCGGCAATGATCCGCACATCCACAGGAATGGACTTGGTCGCGCCGACACGCCGGATCTCCCGCTCTTGAATGGCACGCAGCAACTTCGCCTGCAGCATGAGCGGCAACTCGCTGATTTCATCAAGAAAGAGCGTGCCCTTCTGCGCTTCCTCGAACAATCCGCGCTTATCCATTTTGGCATCCGTGAAGGAGCCCCGCATATGACCGAACAGTTCACTTTCCAGGAGCTGTTCGGGAATCGCCGCGCAGTTCACGGGCACAAACGGCGCGTCCCGGCGGTCACTGTTGTAGTGAATCGCCTTGGCCACCAATTCTTTTCCGGTGCCGCTTTCGCCGGTGATCAGCACGTTGGTCGGACTGTCCGCCACGCGTCGAATCAAATCGAAGACGGCCTGCATCGGCTTGCTCTTGCCGAGGATCTGATGGAAGCTGTATTCCTTGTGCACTTCCTTTCGCAGGCGACTCACCTCGCGCCGGAGCGAGGCTTCACGCACCGCGCGCTCCACCACGCGAACCAGCTCCTCGGTCTTCACCGGTTTGGTGAGATAGTCGCTAGCCCCATGACGCATCGCGTCCACGGCGGTCTCCACCGTGCCGAAGGCCGTCATCAAGATCACGCCGATATCAGGGTACCGCTGCTTGATTTCCGCGAGCAGTTCCGTGCCTTGCATGCCTTTCATGCGGAGATCGGTAAGCACGACGGCATAATCTTCTTCACTCAATTCCTTAAGCGCGTCGTCTCCGCCGCCGACACCCGTGCACTGATGGCCACGCCCCTGCAGCACATCGCAGAGGAGGCTTCGCATATCGGCGTCGTCATCAACTACGAGGACCGCACCCCACTCTTCGGTCATACTTCGTCCCTCACTCGCTCCTGTGCGCACCACCAGCCTCCTCGATATCCGCGGGCACAGACTAATGGGCGCCGTCCTATGCGGTCAAGGGGCGTCCTGCCGCAGGCTGCTACTGACCTCTGTTGCATAATGCCCCACCATTGATGACGTGCGTGCGGCGCAAGCAGTGACCGGCTCCAACATCCGTGCATTTCTCCCCAGAATAGAAAGGGCACTTCTCTTGCGTCTTCCCTGAGAGAAACGGAAAGGGAAACATGGACTCAGATCATTCAGAAGTCGGCCCGCCACGAACCATCCACCCCGCACCTGTCGTGATCAACCCGGGGTCGATAGTGCAAGGTCAGGGCCATACTCAAGCCCCTGCGAGCATCGACCAACGGCCGTTCCCTCGCGGCCGACGACGGATGCCGATCATACTCGCGACGGTGAGTGTCCTCACCCTTCTGGGCGTCGCCCTCTGGTACTGGTGGTCCAATGACCCGGTTGATGGTCATTACAAAACGGTGACGATTGATCGCGGGCCCATCACTTCCCTCGTCACCGCGACGGGAGCCGTGAATCCGGTCATCTCCGTGCAAGTCGGCAGTCAGGTCTCCGGAAAAATCGCCAAACTCTATGCCGACTTTAATTCCGTGGTGCGGGAAGGACAGGTGCTGGCCTCGATTGATCAGAAGCCCTATCAAGCCAAAGTAAGCCAAGCCAAGGCCGCCCTCAAGAGCGCGCAAGCCGGTCTCGCGAAAGCCCGCAACATGCTCGTGCAAAAAAACCTCGAACTGAATCGTATGGTCGCGCTCCGCAAGCAGGAGTTTGTCGCACAATCAGATTTGGATCTGGCCCGCACCAATGCGCGCGATGCCGAGGCGCAAGTGGACGTCGCGCTGGCGCAAGTCGACCAGGCCAAGGCCACGCTGGCGTCCGCTGAATTGGATCTCGGCTACACCACCATTTACTCTCCGGTGAATGGTACGGTCGTCTCGCGCAATGTCGAAGAAGGACAGACCGTGGTCGCCAGCTTTCAAACTCCCACGCTCTTCGTCCTCGCGCAGGACCTCACCCGCATGCAGGTGATTGCCAACGTCAGCGAATCCGATATCGGCGGCGTTACCGAAGGCAAATCCGCGGACTTCCGGGTGGACGCCTATCCGAGAGAATCCTTCCATGGCATCGTGACGCAGGTCAGAAATGCGCCTGTCAGCATCCAGAACGTTGTGACCTACGATGTGATCATTTCGGTCGAGAATCCTGAACTCAAACTCAAACCGGGCATGACCGCCAACATCACGATCGTGACCGCCCGCAATGAAGACGCGCTTCGCGCCCCGAACGCGGCGTTGCGATTCCGCATGCCGGGTGTGCCGGTGGATCGTAAAACTCCTCAACTCTGGATACTCGACCCGACGAGCCTCGTGCGGTCCGTGCCGGTCACCCTCGGCATTGCGGATTCGTTGTATACCGACATCACCTCAAGCGAGGTCCGCGAAGGAGA
>DAONAB010000159.1:6233-7558 GCA_035400805.1 Nitrospira sp.
GGACAAGGCGCCACCGCCTCGGTCCAACGCGAGATCGCCAGCCTCGGCACGAACGTGCTGATCATCATCCCTGGCGCCACCACCACGGGCGGCGTACGCGGGGGGCTCGGCAGCGTCTCGACCCTGACCGTGGACGATGCCCGGGACATCGAAAAACGCGTCGGCGACATCGGCCTGGCTACCTACGCTTCACGGTCGGTTCTGCAAGTCATTCACGAGCACAAGAATTGGAACACGATTGCCATCGGCACCACCACCGCATTTACCGACCTTCGCAACTGGCCGGTGGCTCAGGGTAGCTTCTTCACGCAGACCGATGAGGATGCCGCCGCCAAGGTGGTGGTATTGGGGAAAACCGTCGCGGATAATTTATTTGAGCGTGGCGAAGAGATCATCGGCGCGCAGATCCGGATCAAGAACGTCCCGTTGCGCGTGATCGGCGTGCTCTCGTCGAAAGGGCAATCCCTCTCAGGGCAGGATCAGGACGACATCGTCATCCTGCCCTTCACCACTGCGGAACGAAAGGTTCTGGGCACCAAGTTCCTGGGGACGGTCGGCATCATCATGGTCGCCACCAACCATCGATACAGCGTTCCGGCCGCCGTCGAAGAAATCACGGACCTGCTGCGCGTGAGACACCGGATTCACCCCGCCGAGGAAAACGACTTCACCATCCGCACGATGGAAGACGTGGCGAAAACCGTCGCCGGGGCCAGCCGCACCATGATGATGATGCTCCTCAGCATTGCCTCCATCTCACTGGTGGTGGGCGGCATCGGCATCATGAATATCCTTCTCGTATCGGTAACCGAACGCACGAGGGAAATCGGTATTCGCATGGCGGTGGGAGCCAAACGCACTCACATTCTGCTGCAATTTCTGGTCGAAGCGATCATCCTCACGGCAATCGGCGGGGTAGCCGGTGTGGTGTTCGGCATTCTGGGGGCGCGTGTGCTGACACACCTGATCGGCTGGCCCACCATCATTTCCTCTCAATCCATCGCGGTGGCGTTTCTGTTCTCGCTGGCGGTGGGGATCTTCTTCGGACTGTATCCGGCCAACAAGGCCTCGCGCATGAACCCGATCGAAGCCCTGCACTACGAATAGCAGATTGTTGCGACTAGGTGGCAGGACGAGAACTGCCGTGCAGCGGCCAGGCGGCGTCAGCCTCCCGAGCGGGCGACCGGCGCGCGCAAGATGACGCACCTCCAATGAGAGCCTTCTGGTCCGCGCGTTACGCGAGCAGCGGAGTACCCCGCCTGCTCACACTTCTTTCAACGTCCTGACACTTGTTGTTCGGCGTGGTAGGAGCTACGAACCAGCGG
>DAONAB010000160.1:0-7513 GCA_035400805.1 Nitrospira sp.
GGAATCGCATCGTGCCAACTTGCTGAGAAAGTTCCGGGCCACCAACGCCGCGCAACTACTTCGCTTGGCTTTGCTGGAAGGCCTGCTTTCTGTTCCGTCAGCAGAATACGCACCGGCTACAAAGCGAGAGGCTCAGAGCCAGAAAACTTCGCGCAGGTTGACGAGCATCAAATAAGACTGCCGTCATCGCACGCCCCGGCGAGGCGCATGACAGGTGTGGGCGAACGCCTCAAACCTGCCACCACCCGGCGGCGTGTCATCGTGACACAGAGGAGGTGTGCCGTTCAGCGAATATTTGCCCGGACAATTTTTTCCGCCACAGGGCCTCAACATTTTGCTCGCATGGACATGCATCCTGGCCATAGATCGAACGCACCGCGGGATGTGTGCAGTGGGAGCGGCACGGCCACGGTCGTGCGCGTACCTTGCCAGCTGGATGCGGATGCGCGGGCGCGAGACATGTTGATCTCCTACGCAGAATCAATTATACAACGCACATCTGTTTCACCCATCAGGCAACCAGCACCTCGTTGCTATTCGCAAGCCCCAGGAGGATGGAATGATGCGACGCTTTAAATGTTTCTTGTTCGCGCTGCTCGCGGTAGCGCTCATGGCTCCCGGCGTGAGGGCCGAAGCGCCCGCGCCGGTCGAGGCCGCCGCCGCAGCGCCGACATTGGACTCGGTGACTCTGAAGGACGGCACCGTCATTTACGGACATGTGCTCGGCATGATCGCCGACGAGTTGCACATTAAGACCGGTTTCGGTCCGACCGCCGGCGACGACATCGTCAAAGTCATGTGGCCGAACGTGGCGAAGCTCGTCGTGAATCGTCCCATTCCCTTCACCCTCAAAGAGGGCACCACGGTTGTCGGCACGGCACACCCCAGTGAACCGGGCACGCTCACCTTGCAAGCCGCGCCGATGAGCACTCCGATGACCATCCCTCTTGATGCCGTCGTAGGCATGAACCAGCCGGCCGTGATTTACACCGGTGCGCTCCAAGCAGGATTCTCGCAAACCACCGGCAATAGCCATCTGCGAAACGGCAGCCTGCTCGGCGAAATGTCCGCCCGCAGTGAGTCACTGCGCTTGACCATCTTAGGCCGGTACATCTATGGCGATAACGCCAAGAACCTCATCGTGCGAAACAGTCGCGGCACCATCAAGCTTGACTTCTTTCTGACGAAGCGGTTGTATTGGTTCGCGTCGGCCTACTTCGAGCAGGACACCTTTCAGGACCTGAAGCTACGTACGGCGCTCGCAACCGGCCCGGGGTATCAATTCCTCGACCGCGGCGATCTGACCGGGTTCTTCAAAGACATGACCCTCTGGGCAGAAGCCGGCGCCGCCTACTTCAATGAAGATTTCAAGCTGGCCAACGACAAGTCGAGCACCCGTGGTCGATGGGCCGTCAAATGGAATTGGCCGCTGTGGGGCGGCGATCAGGTCAGCCTGTACCATTTCCAGGAAGGCTTCCAATCGCTGGCCAATTCGAAAGATCTGTACCTCACGGCTGATACCGGATTGCGATTCAAAGTGTGGGGCGGACTGGTCAGCGGATTCCAATGGACCATGCGGTACAACAAGAATCCGCCGCCTGGTGTGTCGGATACCGATAACCTCTACCTGATCACGCTGGGATACAGCTTCGACACGAGTCGAAAACAATAGGCTCCAAGACGGTTTCGGGATTGATTCGGCTCACACAAGGAGGGTGCACAATGGGCATGATGAGTGAATTTAAGGAATTTGCCGTCAAGGGGAACGTGCTCGACATGGCCGTGGGGGTCATCATCGGAGGGGCATTCGGGAAAATCGTCTCCTCCGTGGTCAGCGATATTCTCATGCCGCCCATCGGTCTCCTCATGGGGCACATGGACTTCTCCAGTCTCTTTATTCCCTTGAGTGAAGAGGCCAAAGGCAAATCCCTCGCGGCGGCCAAAGCCGCCGGTGCCGCCACGATTAACTATGGCGTCTTCCTGCAGACGCTGCTTGATTTTACGATTCTGGCGTTTGTGATCTTTTTGGTCATCAAACAAATGAATCGTTTTAAGAAGACCACGCCTCCCGGCCCCCCGCCCGCGCCTCCGAAGGAGGAAGTCTTGTTAGCCGAGATCCGTGATCTCCTCAAGAATCAGCGTCACTAACCATGGGCCGTTCGCCCGTGCTGCTCGGATATGCCCTGCATGTCTGACTGTTTGGTAAGGAGGATTGCATGAAACACGTTTGCGTAGTTCCCGCAATACTAGGCGCCGTGATACTCGCCGCCTGCACATCCGCACCGGCCCCCAATGACTCAGCGAGCCGATCGCTGAACGAAATGAAGGCCGTCGCCAGGCCCATCCCGCCCAAGCCGGATCCGCGCGATCTTCGGATCACCGAACTCGAACGCCAGAAGGCTGATCTCGAAGGCGAGTTGGGGCGCCTGCGTTCATCGAGCGCCGCCGACTTGGATCGGTCCAAGGCGCGAATCGCCGAGCTGGAGAACCAACTCAACCAGCGCGACCGGGAGCTGGCCGGCCTCCGGAACGCCGCCGGGGACAAGGATCGCTTGGCAAGCCAATTGTCCTTAGCCGACCGGCAGTTGTCGGCTAAGGATCAGGAACTGGCATCGTTAAGGCAGGGCGCCGGGGACAAGGACCGGCTGGCTGGCGAGTTGGCCGCACTGCACGCGTTACTCGCCACGAAGGACCAGGAGCTCGCCGGATTGAAAAGCAATGCCGGGGATCGCGATCGGCTTTCGTCCGAGCTGGCACAATCAAAACAGCACATCGCCGACCTGGAGCGCCAACTCAATGGGAAGGATCAAGAACTAGGCACCCTGAAGGGTGCGGCCGGTGACCGCGATAGGCTGGTAGCCGATCTTGCCGCCTCCAAGCAGCGAGTCTCTGACCTCGAAAGCGAAATTGCGCGCAGAGACCACGAGATGGCCGGCCTGCGTGGGGCGCTCGACCAACAAAAAACCAGTCTCGCCGAAGCGAAGAACGATTTATCCAAACTCCTCCAGGCGGAAGTCTCGAAGGGCAACGTGACGATGAAACAATTGGGGGATCAGCTCACCCTCGGATTAGCCACGACCCTGCTCTTCGATTCCGGAGAAGCCACCCTGAAACCCGGTGGCGCGGATGTGTTGAATCGTATCGGCAGCGTGCTCAAGAACTATCCGGATCGCTCGATCCATGTGGCAGGCCACACGGACAACGTGCCGATCAAGGGACGATTGGCCAAGCGATTCCCGACCAACGCCGAGCTCTCCCAGGCGCGAGCCGAGAGCGCACGCCAGGCGCTGACGGACGGGGGCATGGCCCCTGACAAGATCGACGCCAAAGGGCACGCCGACAGCCGGCCCATCGCCAGCAATGCCACCGCTGAGGGGCGGCAGAAAAATCGACGCGTCGAAATTGTAGTCGGCCAGTAGTTCTCGCCAGTGACACGGTGCACGCCTTGCGTCCATCCCAAGAACACGCTAGAGTACCTGGCGTGTTCTTGGGGCGTGCATGGTTATCACCCGATTCGTCAGGCACGCAGTGCGCACACCGGCTGATCAACCTCAACCAGATCAGCCTCCGTCGTCTGGGCTGGTTGCCCATCTGTAATGTTCCTGTGACGACTATCGCCCCCTCCACATGACTCCACTGGATTCGGATGACCCGGGAGAGATCGTATGAGACGAGCTGTGTGGGCGCTCATGGTTCTCGTTGCCCTTGCGCCAGCCTGTGAAACTGTTCCTCGAACACAGCCTGTCGCGCCCCCGGCACCGGCAGGGGATGCAAAACTCCTGGCGCTTCAACAGGAGCGAGAGCAGCTCCTGACGACTCTCGGCGAATTCCATGATCGTATCCGGGATCTGGAAAGTAAGCTGGGGGATCGCCAGAACCAGCCCGCTGCGGCATCGTATGACCAGTTGCTGGGCGCAAAAGATGCGGAATTGGCCGAGCTGCGCCGACTCACACCTGAACGCGACAAAATCGTCAGCCAGTTAACCTTGGCCAACAACGAATTACTCCAAGCCCGTCAGCGCATTGGAACCTTAGAACAACAACTCGCAACACGGGAAAAAGATCTGGCGGCTCTTCAAAGCCGCTCGACCGCCCTTGCCGATCTCGACGTCGCCCGACGCCGAATCACGGATCTAGAAGCCCAGGTGGCTCGACAGGATCACGATCTTCGCACCGTCAAGTCTGAAAATGCCGAACGGGATAGCCTCGCCGCCCAATTACAGACGGCCACGGCAACAATTGATTCCTTAAAGGCTCGCATCAGTGCACTCGATCAGCAGCTCAGAGATCGGGACCAAGCGTTTGAGACGGTTCGCTCTCGCCTCATGGAGCGGGATAAGTTGGTCCCTCAATACAATGCGATGATTGCTGAAATCTACCAGGCCCGGCATCGCATCGCCGCGCTTGAACAACGGCTGAACGAAAAGACCCGGGACCTTTCGCCGCGTCAGAAGGGCGCCCAGGCAACTGCGGCTCCACGAGAGACGGGATCGACTGCCAACAAGAATACCGCATCTGTCACAAAGGACGCCGGCCGTGCTGGAGGCCCCTCACCGACGAGTCCTTCGCAGGCTACGGCGCGTGAAGCCAGTTTTGCGGCCATGAAGGAGGAGATTCTCAAGGTTCTCCCAAGCGATAACGGGCAGAAGGCTGTCACGGTAAAACAGGATGGGAGCCGCCTCACAATCGCGCTATCCAGCAATTGGTTGTTTGCATCGGGGGAGGCCGCCCTCACCCCTGAAGGCATGACCATGCTCAAACGCATCGGCACTGTGCTGGGCCCGCTTTCGGACAAGTTCGTACAAGTGGCAGGCCACACCGACAATCAAGCGCTCAGCAAGGCGCTTCAGAAAACGTTTTCAGATAATAAGGCGCTGTCGTCAGCTCGAGCTGAAAATGCTCGCAGGGCACTGGTGACCGGAGGGATGCCTCCGGAACGAACCAAAGCGGTCGGTCTGGCCGACTCCAGGCCCATCGCATCCAACACAACCGAACAGGGCCGCCAGAAAAACCGCCGCCTCGAATTGCTCATTGTGCAGGGGCCGACTGTGGCGTCAGTGCCTGAGGAACCAACTCACGACCGGGACCGCCTGGCCGCACTGGCTCCTTCGTACTAGACCGACTCGCGCGGCTCGCGCTTACAACTGACAGACACCCGATTGGACGGTGGCCACGGAGTCACCGGCAACCGTGGCCAGAATCTTGTAGTGCCCCAACCCCAGCTCCTTTCCGTACGCCTCTCCGACCAAGACATCCTGCACATGCTGGTGGTCCGAGGCCCGGAAATACGATCGCCCCTCTTTCAGACCATCAAACTCATATCCTTCCAATGCCTTGATAAGCGCAGACGCCTCAGTGGTGCCGGCTCGTTGGATCGCCTCCAGGACCTGCGTCATGGCAGCGTATCCAAGGTAGCAGCGCGATGTCGGAGTATGACTGTATTTCTCCACGACACCCTGGATAAATCGTCTGGATCCATCCGTATTCACTTTGGGGTCCCATATAAGCCCCCAGATACCGGCGTTGTTTGCATACCCAAGCGGGCGACCAATCTGCTCGCCGGCGATCATCCCTCCGACACCGATTTTGTCTTTAGCTAACTCCAACTTGGTGTAGGCTTTGAGCGCGTGGACCAGATCCCATCCATAGAGATTCAGCAGCACTAGCGTCGGACGTTTGTCCTTCGCCGCTGTGAGTGCCGACGTAAAATCCGTCGAACCGAACGGCAGCAAGGTTTCGCCCACAAATTCCACCCCGTGAGTGAGACCGGTGGACGCCATCGCCTGAGCCATCGCTTTTCCGTCCAAAGAGCTGGTCGTGATCATGTACCATCGAGTGCCGTAGGCTTTCACCAACTGCGGCACAACGGCCTGCGCCAGCATGGAGGCATTGGGCATGAAGACGAAGGTATGGGAATTACACGCGGCCCCGGTCAATTCAGGCAAATGTGCCCCCGTGACCATGAACAGTTTGTTTTCCTTCTTCGCGAACTCTGAAACCACGAGCGCACACTCAGCGTTGAAGGTCCCCATCAAGACATCGACACGATCGTCCTGCACGAATTTCGTCGCCGCTTTGAGCGCGGCATCAGGGCTGGAGGCATCGTCCGCCTCCAGAATTGTTACCGGCCGATCCAATACCCCGCCGCGCTTGTTGAAAAGATCTACCGCGACATTCGCCCCATGCACATCGTGAATGGAAGACGTCTTATAGGGGCTCGATAACGGGTCCAGAATACCGATTTTGATCGGCTCTGCCGCCAAGGCGTTTGATCGTACAAACGGCACATCGAGGAGGCGGCCAAGATCTCCCAAGAGCAGCGCGCCACCACTCATAGCGGAGATGTGCAGAAATCGTCGTCGTGAGATACCACCCATTGTTCTACCCTCTTGGTTGCCTCTGCCTATTGAACGTGCCCTACGTATACAAACGCTTCGGCACAGTTGTGACTCTCATAGCAGAGTCACCTGTGTTTTCACAGCTAGAAGTTACCAGTGCTGTCACGGTCCATCGTAGATGCAACACCATCCCACCATCTTAAGAAGCATGGTAGCGCAGCTCCCTGACGCCATCGTAGAAGGCTATCTATCCCGAGAGAGCGGAGAGGCTGGGGCACTATGCTACCGGCCAACCTGCTAACTGTACTGATCTTCGGTATACACCTGCTTGATTGACCAGAAGACCGCCTCCTTCAATTTCTTAATCTGGGGATCCGGAGGATCCTTCCGGATTTTTTGGAGCTTCCGGTCGAGGGCAAATAACGGCTCAACCGATCGCCGATCCGGCACCCGCCCCAATGCCCAGGCAATCTCCGTTTGGACGACAATGTCGATGCCGGGGGCATCAAGCATCTCCAGCAACGGGGGGACCACTCTCGAGTCGCTATGAATATTGCCCAGATCGCCCAGACCTTTGGCTGCAGCCGCTTGCAAGTCAGGCTGCTTGGAATACTTCAAAATATCGATCAGAACAGGAATACCTTCCTTTCCCATGTTGCCCAAGGCGACCGCAGCTTGCTTGGCGAGATCTTTGTCCTTCAGCGCCTCGGTCAGGTGGGGCAAGGCTTCATCTGCGACCATCTCTCCTAATAGGGAAATAATCGTCAATTTCCTGATGTGGCTGGTTTGCGGTGCATCCAGCAATTTGAGCAAACGGTCAGGCTGGCCCCACTCTGCGGCCAAGAGAAGAGGGAACTCATATGTCCCCAGCGCATCACGGAGCGCATTCATCGCATACAGTCCGGGGTCCGGTGCCTGAGCTGCCTGAGCAGCTTCGACGGAATCTTGAAATTCGGTCCGAACCTCCTTCTGCCATTTGATCTTCATGCCACCCAAGGCATACGTGATCTGGCATGCCGGACCTTTCCACAGGCGGGACGGCGCATCGGGCAAATCATTGTCGCCTCCTGCGGATGCCGTGCCCTCCCAAGTCTTCCGTTGCTCGCACTTGACCCGGACGACAACATCGTGGACCGCGCGTGGATCCGAGACGGCTGCATAACCGAGTTCGCCCA
>DAONAB010000161.1:0-3470 GCA_035400805.1 Nitrospira sp.
ACATACACCGTCTTCCCCATCTGCTGTGTGATGGCGGGGAGAATGCTGTCCTTCATCAGGCCTTGCAGCGTAGCGAGCGTGGTGTCGTCAAAATAATTCCTGGAAAATTCTAGTTCTGTTTGAAAGCGGCCGTCGCTAAACAGAAAACGTTTGGGGACGACTTTCAGCCTGATGTCTTGATAGCCGGCTGATTCCAGTGCCTCAATGATGGCCTCGTTCTTCGTCAGATCTGACATCGGGCCGTTCCTCTCTCCATCGATCTGCTTTCAGTAGCTGGTGATCTGTCGATGCATCCGGTCGCTAAGCAATAATGAGCGGGCGTGGATTCATCGTCGTCGCGCCCACCTGATGAATTGAATCAGGGGAAGGCCGGATCGCATGTCGGGAGTCGGCTATCTGCCCGGCAACCATGGTGCGAGCCGCAGTCTTCAGCTTGTCAAATTCCGCGAAGAGCGTGTCTTCCTCTCGACGGATCCGTGTTTGTAACAGAAAGAGGATCTTCCCGATGTCCTGTGTCGTGTGATGGTGCGTGCCACCGATGTGGTACTGCTCAAAAAAGCTCATCACCTCTTTCGAGACGCCCGCCATGTCTTTCGCAAGGAAGTCCAATGTGTGCTTCAGCTCCACACTCTTTTCGGCGGCTTCGAGCAAGGTGGGATACAAGAGCGTGTCTTCCAATTTGAGGTGGGCTAAGAGGTGTATTTTCGCCGCCCGTAGTTTTCTTTGTGCTTCCAGTTTTTCTACGCCAATCCACTGCGCTGCTTCCAACAAGTTCGAGATGAACACATGTTGCAATCTTAGCGTCGACGTTAAATTGGTCATGCGACTTCCTGCTCCTTCGGTCTGTCTATGGCTTAGCCGGCTCACGCTCAGCCGGAATCAGTGACGAATGGTGAGAACATCATCCCCTCTGGTAACCGTAGCAGTGATTTAAGAAATGTCTGTAGGCGGGAATCGGGCAGAACGCTAGGGAAATCCATAGGGGCGTGGTTTTTTCTGTCAGGTTTCTCCTACGCTATGTGTTCATAGGGTACCTGAACAGATTGATGGGGGATTGCTTGAAGCAACCGTGAACCAACGATGATGTTGGAAGGATAGAGCGACAGAGGCTTCTGAGGCGCGGGAATTCTGCGGGAGACGGCAGTGTCATGAGCGTCGAGCCGCGGCAGGGTAATGGCAAATCTACGGCCCGCTGATTAGGAGTTCCGGCGAGGACCTACCCCAGACCAGTCAGCAAGAGCAATCCGCAGCAAAAGGCGAGGATTGGTGATGAGACCGCTCATCATCGATTGGTGCGCATCAGGGTGTTTTGGCATCAATTTGCCCGCCGTTTAAATTTCTTTCTGCGGCCAATGCGACTCGTTCAATTTGGTTCAGGACTCTTGAGGTAAGGCAATACGGGATAAGGCCTTCCGCCTTAAGAGCCTCCTTCCAGGGCTCGATGAGGACAGCGCCCGTCATAATTCTTGTTCCTGAGGGCGATTGCCTCCGCTTTCGCGCTAACAACGCGCGAGAGTCTAGTATGGCAAGCGGCACAACCTTCGCTGCCGAGGGGGTTCCAAAACATCGTTCTTCGGTCATCTTGAAGGTGAGTGGTTCAGAGCATAGGACCACGCACCATTCCCACTCCGCATCCTCACAATCGAACCGATATGGTGAGTGCGTGGGTTGCCCAATAGATGCTAATGCACGTTTCGCGGCCTGGACTATTCGACGAAGTGGCTCGATTCCAAGGACGACGCTTTTGCATCCGAAGAGACCATACAACTCCTCACGGATGGATTGTTCAGTCGAGGTCGGATCGCACGATAGAAGGATGCTGTCTGGGCGAGTCACAATATGTAGGAAGCAAATGCGTGGTCTCAGCGGACGCAAAATTTCTTCCACGTTCAACGCAGAGAGATATTTGCGACCAGGAATGTTTTGTCCGTATAAAAATGCGGCAAATATGTTGTTTGAATTAAGAGGCATGATGTGTGGGCCTAAAAGTGCTTACTGGTGCTCGCCTACCAAGTTGACACCCAATGTTAATCGTCAAGTCACTCTAGTGCCGGGCGCGGGATCGAATAAAAGACGTTCAGGATTGATAGTCCGAAGCCGGTCAAACCACCAACGATGCCTTACGCCTCCTTGTGATGAAACTGACTGAGCGGAGATATATGCGTAGAGGTCGGCGATCTCCAACAATCGATGAATCTTGGGTTGTCCAATTTGTGGCGTGATTCGAGGGGGTTCGATATGAGATCCGAGGTCAACAAAAACTCCTCTTGTATTTTGAGCCTGCCTTGTCTGGCCTCCCCACCAAGGAATCTTGGTCCTATCAGGGTCTGTCCAAAGAATGGTAGCTCCGTACCCATAACGCTCAACTAGTATAGGTTGAATCATGGAGCAACCCAGCGAAGCGATTCCTTTCGCATCAAGAAGTGTTGGTTTGCCACCTGACTCCAATGGGTCAATGCTTATTCTGGTGTTGGGCATAATAAAACTAATGGGCCGTTCCTGGAGTGATGCGAGCTTTGCACATAGTTGTTCGATCATCCAACTTATCTTTTCGGGGCTCACTTTACCCCAGCATGTTTTCTGCCGTGCATGGTGGCCGAACATGCTTTTGCAATGGATGCGGTCCTCATCCGTAAGGCCAACCAACCGCTTGGAAGCAGAAAGTGCGGCTTCTGCTTCGATCTGTTTCTGAACCGAAAAAATTGCTACGGAATAGACTATCGCCTGAGGAGTTATGCTCTCATCACCGTATCCAATAAATTCTACTGGCTTAGCCGTGGGATCTTGCGTGGTCATGGATGCGAGGTAAACTGCGGAGATAAAAGCAAAGCAATCAGCACTTCAGGCCCGCCAATTACGAGCTAGAGACCTACGAATTTTCCTCTTCCCTCTTCTCCGCCACATCGAACTGCAGCCCGCTTGACCCTTCCCCTCTATCCGGTCCTTTGCGTCGGCCGATCCACAGATGGGTCGAGCCGTCGATCCAGCGCGCATATTGATAGGTCCTGGTGACACGCGCGCCTTCGCGCGGGACTTCTTCGTCGAACAGCAACAGTTCACGGTTCGGTTCGAGCAATCGTCCCTTGGGACGTTGCGCACCCTGGATGCCACCCTCGCCGAATGCCGGTAGCGCTCCGCGCTTGAGTCGTAGCGTGGTGCCGTCTTTCACGGGGAGCAATGGAATCCAATAGTGGGGCACCGTGGTGCCGAGGCGGTAGACCAATGGATCACCTTCACTGCCGGCGGTAGGTGGAGGAGGCTGTGCGGCCAATGTCTCTTGATAGGCTTCATGACGATCCAAAGGCCGGCCGGCGGCGCTTTCAACGACACGCTCAACGGCCCAGGCGACGTTAGCCATTTCATCCCGCAACAACGACAGGTCTTCCACCGGCTGGCTTTCCAGCAGCGGGCCCAACACCGGCGGCAGGAAGAACAACTTCTGGGTATCGTTTGTCAGGCTGAACATGCGC
>DAONAB010000161.1:3570-7404 GCA_035400805.1 Nitrospira sp.
CACCGGCGGCAGGAAGAACAACTTCTGGGTATCGTTTGTCAGGCTGAACATGCGCCAGGGCGATGCGGGCCCATCCACCTCGTTCGCATGTGGAATGAGGAAACGCTCGCCGAAGGTGTTGGTCACGACGAGCGCGCGGACCTGCGAGACGGTGCCGACGGGAAGTTCGAGCGGCAGCAGGAACCAATCGTTGCTGTATTCCAGCGCAAACTTCACGAGCAGGAGGCGGGCCAAATCTTGCGGCGCGGCCTGGACGCTCGCAAAGTTCACCGCGCCATCTTCGAATTCCCACAAGCGCGCGGACGGCATGCCGCGAAATGAGACCGGCGTGGGGAGGAACGCCTCGCTGAGAGACGAACGATTGTCGGTGGCGCCGAACCCGTTTCCCGAACTGGTCGTGAAGGAAAACCAGTCCAGCCGTCCATCGAGGTACTCCGGCGCGGTCAACACTACTTCACTCGATGTCGTCTTGGCAGAGACGCTGAGGGCGTATTCCATCCGTTCAGGAATCCATGCGGACGGCGCGGCGCCCTGTTGGAACAGACTGTCCAGCCAGGTCAGCCAGGTCGTGAGTGTCGCGACGACCTTTGGTCGATCTCCTGCGGCAATCTGATCGAACGGCGATTCACGAAATATCTCATTCACGGTGTTGCCGGCCTGCAGCACTCTCAGGCGCGCGGCGAACCGCAGTCCATCGATGGTGCGGCCGGCCAGCACGCGGATGAACGACAGACTCGCGGCGTCGATCTGCTTGGCCTGCTCAGGAGTGGGGGCTGCCAGGACGTAGGTGCTCGCCATCCACTGCGCGCGGGTCGGGCCGAGCCGGGCCGTTTCCAATAGGCGCAGCAGGTGCCGCCCGGATTCAGCCGCCAGCCGCCAATTGGGACGCGAGTCGTCTGTGACCGGTTCTGCTTCCACCAGCGTTTCCAACGCCAGGCTGTCGGCTGCATAGGGTCTTGCCGGGAGTGTGCCGGTGCGTGGGCCCGGTTGATAACGGGTGACGGCGGCGGTGTCGACGATCACTTGCGCGGCGGCAGGTGATCCGGCATCGGCGCCGTTGAATTCGCCGAATTGCCATTGGCGTCCCAGCATCCAGAGCGGATCGTGAATGCGTGCCTGTAAACCATCCTGCAAGTCGGGGTTCTGGGTGCTGAGGTCGAGTCTGATTCGGGAAGCCATACCTATGCTCCTATTGCCGGATCGATCACGCTGGTGAAGTCGAGGGTGCCGCCGGGAAACAGCAGCGCCGGTGCCGAGGGATCCTGCTCGCCGGCACCGACCGGCTGCAACGCGCGTTTGCCGGCACGATCCCAGGTAGCCATTCCGTCGAACAGCGTGAAGGCCATGCCGCCGACGATCCGTCCTTCGAGTCCCACGGTTGCGGCCGGCACTTCGAGACGCACCCATCGGCCTGGTGGAGGCAACGGACCCATGTACTGTCGGCTGACGGTATTGTCGGTGCCCCAGGGAATGAGGTTTTCGCCCCAATAGGCGCGATGCTCCCAAGTGCCGTCATGCCACTGCAACATGACCTGCCTCGGCATACGCGCGGGATCGAGGTAAATGTGGGCGAACAGGCGGTCCCCGACAGTGACGAACAGCGGGGTTTTGGCGCCCTGGAAGAAATGCTGGTGCATGCCGGCGGCAAGCACGGATTGGTGGGCGCGCGTGCCGGAGAGCGGCTCGGGTTTCATGCGAATCCAGTTCCAGGTCTCACCGTCGCCCAGAGGAGCGGCTCCTTCCGGCAGCTGATCCTCCACCCAGATCATTTCGTCACCGCTGTCTGGCGCGACGGCACGGAGTCTGGCCAGGTCCATTGTCTCCTGCAGGACGGCTTCCAGGCTATTGAGGTCCCAGGTCGTTCGCCGGTCCGCGGGCACGGCGAGTAGCAACGCCTGCGGGGGGGCGTTGTTCGGTTGGTCGTAGTGAAAGGTCACGCCGGTCGTCTCGCGCGGGCTCGGCACCGTCTCGACCCATTCGTCGATCAAGAGGCCGGCGAAGGGTTGATCGAAGCGGAGCGGTTGCGCCGACGACATCTGCGCCACGAGTGACACACGCCCGCGTGGAAATGGCTGGTCCGGCTTGGGCGGTAGAGCCACCCAGCGATCCTGCGCCTGAAAGGGGAGTTGTCCGACCTGGAAACGGAGGGCGGCGCTGCCCACGGTTTCGCCATAGAGCAGGGCTTCGTTGAGGCGTGTGACGCCGGGCCTGACGTAGGCGGCACGCTGAAACCACGTCACGGCGGCCATCGGGTCCTGCCCTTGGAGAGAGAGACTCGCGGCGAAGGTCTCATTCAGCTGTGCAGCATTGGCCGCGGTCATGCGGGGGAGCGCCAGGAAGTCCTGGCCGAAGATGATGCGGAATCGAGCCAGGTCGTGATCGCGCTGTTCTTCCGGCGTGGCGGTCGCACGTACAAAGCCCTGGTCCGATTCGGCGACTCGATCCAGACGCCGCTGCGTTTCGAGCAGGACCGATCGGGCTTGGGTCAGCAGCGCCGATCGTGCGTCGGAACCAGTGCCGCCGATGTCCATCGGCACCGCGCTGGGTATGCCGAAATTCGCCAAGGCAAAGAGTGCGCGGCGAACCTCGTCAAGGTTGGCAGTCAGGTCGTCCGATGGTGGGGTTGGAAGAAGGCCTTTCAGAATACGATGCGCGTCGGTCAGGGCTTGCACCGAACGCGTGACGCGGCCGGCAAACTCCACATGGTCCAGCCCCGAGCCGGCGGGTGATTCAGGCAACGACAAGTCGCGTCCGTCGAGCGACCGGGCGTTGCTCAGCAGCCGGCGCACCGTGGTCGCGACCTCGCACCATTCCGTCACGCTCACCATCTCCGCACCCCAACCAGTATCGCGGCCGAATTGCAGTCGAATGATCGCATCCGGCGGGACTGCTGCGGGTCGCGACTGCTGCAGCACGAATCGCCACCGTTGTTCGAGCGCGGCTTGCTGTGCGTTGGTGCTGCCTTCGGCGAGGTAGATGGCGTCCAGCGGCGCCAGTCCAAGCGACGTGAGCGAACTTTCGACGGTCTGGTAAATCTGGTCGCCCTGCTCATTGATGTAGTCTGCCTTGCAACGGACCTGGGCTGGATTGGGAAGCAGCGTCGCCACCCAGGCGTTGAGGATCGGTTCGGCCTGGGCGCGTACTGAAGGGCTATTCGTCGGCCAGCTTGCCGGTGCCGCGCTGTCGGTCGCGGGGAAGAGCGTACAGAGGCGATGCGTCAACCCGATGCCGCTCCTCGGCGTGCGGATCACCTCCAACTCCGGCGGCGGCACTTCACCGGCGGCGATGGCATCCAACGTGGCGCCGGAGCGAAGCGGATTGCCTTGCACGAGCTGGTACACGCTCTCGGCCACGACGCTGTCCCCCACGGAGTCGACCAGATCGTCGAGCGCCTTGAGTATCTCCACGAGCGCCGTAAAATCCGCGCTCCCGGGCGGTGGAAAGCCCAAGGTCGCGTTGCCGAACGGAACGGTCGTGACATCCCAGGGAGTTTGCGGCGCCTGGCGTTGCTGGCTCGCCGTCCATCGTCGATGCAGGGCCAGGCCATCAACCACGGCGGCAGCCGGCAGCGACTTCAGGGCCTCGTTCCATTGCGCCGCGAGGCGCGTGGTGAGGGCAGCTCGCGCAGCGAGGAGATCGGCCATGGCCTTGCCGCGTTGCCCCCCTTCTTTGGCGAGGGCCTGGCGGTCGAGCTCGGCCGCGAGCGTGTCATGTCGTAGCGCCAGCTGTTGTGCTGCCGGAATCGAATCCGGATCGGCGGCATTGAGCAGTTTGGCCTGGGCCCGTTCCGCGAGCAGGCGTGAGCCCTCCTGGGCGCTGACGATCTGCTGTGCG
>DAONAB010000162.1:0-1913 GCA_035400805.1 Nitrospira sp.
CAGGAGCAGCAGGTTCCAGACGATCATCGGCGTGCCGGCGACCGGAAGAAGCGGCTTCGGCGTGGTATCGGTCAGCGGTTTCAACCGGGTACCGAGGCCCGCTGCGAGGATCATCGCTTTCATGCACACCGGACGTAACAGGTGAAAGGTGAACGGTACAACGTGATCGTGCGAAATCCTTCTCTCACAGCCCGTTTCACGTTTTACGTTTCTCGTCTGACGATTATTGCAGTTCGGCCACGTATGGGGCGAGATGCTGCCGCAACGGAGCCAGTTCGGGGTATTTTGCGAGGTTGCGTTTGACATAGCCCAGCACGCGAGGAATATCGGCGAGGAATTTCGGATTGTGCTTCACCTGATCGATATAGACAAACCTGCCGGCGGCTTTGAGGTTCCGCTGGATACTGGTGAAGTCGAACAGGCGGCGAAACGCCGTACGATCCGCGACCTTCGCTCCCAGGCCGGCTAGGCCATTGAGAAAATGCTCGACCAGCCTGTCCACGACCGCGTCATCCAATTCGATATACGCATCCTTCAACAGCGACGCCAAATCATACGTAGCCGGCCCCAGCAGCGCATCCTGAAAATCGATGATGCCCATGCGCGATCCATCGACCATGAGATTGCGCGAATGGTAGTCGCGATGGACGAATACCTGCGGCTGTCCCGCCAGCAATTCGGCGATACGCTGAAACGCGGCCCGCACGGCCGCCTCATCCCCCGGCTTCATGGGCTGTCCCACACGGGCGGTGATGCCGTATTCCAAAAAGTGGTCGAATTCCCACATCAACAGCGGCACATCGAATCGCCGGTGAAACGCAATACATCCTGGCGCAGGCGGTGTGGTGCCTTTCACCTGCAACAAGACCAGTTGATCGATCGCCTGGCGATATAAGGCTTCGAGCCTCGCCGCGTCTGCATGGCGACAGGCCTCCGCCAGCGTCAGATCCCCGAAATCTTCCAGGTACAGCAATCCGGCTTCGCGATCGAAATAGTGCAATGTCGGAACGGTGACGCCCGTCCGTTGCAAATGGGTCAGCACATTGGTGAACGGTAACTCTGCAATGTGCGCGGATGCCCCGCTCACGGCTTCTTCGGATTTCTTGAACCCTTCGGGGTCGGCGAGCTGCATGAGAATCAACGCGGACGGTGTGCCCTTCAGGGCGATCCGGAAATATCGGCGATTGGACGCATCACCGGCCAGCGGGCTGAGTCCCGCCATGTCGCCACGAAACGGCAATTGGGTCGCAACGGTCCGGGCAATACGTACGGGATCGGGAGGGGCAAGCGGGGCCGCAGGCGCGGCTGGATTTGTTGTGCTCATACGATCGGCATTATATCCAAACCATTCCGAACTGCCAGTAGAAACTCACCTGCTGCATCTCCCCCTCGATCCTCACGCATCCATCGCCATGGTCATGGCTTGTCAACGTCCATCACAAGCCGGTATCTTCAACCTCTCGCCAAGGAGGCCCCATGCAATATGTTCACCTCGGCCGCTCCGGTTTACGCGTCAGCCGTCTCTGCCTCGGCACGATGAACTTCGGTCCGCAGACATCGGAAACGGACAGTGTTCACATCATGGATCGCGCGCTCGAGTTGGGTGTCAATTTTTTCGACAGCGCCAACGTGTATGGCTGGCAGGTCGGTGAAGGCGTGACGGAGCAGATCGTCGGCCGCTGGCTGGCTCAGGGCGGCGGACGGCGCGAGAAGGTCGTGCTGGCCACCAAGGTGTATGGACGCATGGGGGACTGGCCCAACGAATCACGCCTCTCGGCGCGGCACATCAAACAGGCGTGCGAAGGCAGTCTGCGGCGGCTCCAGACGGATCACATCGATCTTTACCAGATGCACCATATCGATCGTGACTGTCCCTGGGAGGAAGTCTGGCAAGCCATGGAGCAATTGTGCCG
>DAONAB010000162.1:2013-4814 GCA_035400805.1 Nitrospira sp.
TCCGCAAGGACATCGATCGTCATCGTCAAACATTAGAAGCGTATGAGCAGTTTTGCCTCACGCTGAACGCCGCACCTGCCACCGTCGCCCTCGCCTGGCTCTTGCACCAACCAGCCGTAACAGCCCCCATCATCGGCCCGCGCACGATGGAGCAATTGACCGCTGCAATCCATAGCCTGGAGCTGACCTTGACGCCAGAGCACCTCAAGACATTGGATGCAATGTTTCCCGGCCCCGGAGGCGCCGCCCCGGAAGCCTATGCCTGGTAAGTGCCGACCTGTTTCAGCGACACCGGAAAAAGTTGCCGCACCGTGCGTCCCGACCAGCCAACAGGCCTGACCGGGTAAACCCTGCCGCGTCGATTCGGTGCGTCACGACGAACCACCCTTCATCCGCATCTACAGCGCCGCCGCTCACTTCGATGCGCGTTCGCCAAGACATCTAATAATATTACGCCCCATCTATCTCCTCCAGGCATCTTCCTTGCGTAGTCAGCGGGGCAGATCACCCACCACACTCACGAGCAGGAGGTCCCCATGTCGCCACACCTCACCCATACCAACCCGGGCGCAGGGATCGCCGCCTCATCTGTCACGAAATCCGTCGGTCTCGTTTGCTCACACTGTCAAGGACACCTCGTGGCCGACCTCTACATTGACAGGGTCGACGCAGGAGGCCATGTCTGGATTCGTGCGCTGCGTTGCGTACGGTGCGGAACTATTGACGAGACGGGACGTGCAGGCGGGTCGCTCTCAAGACGAATCATCCGCAGGGGAACGAGACAGGGAAATCTGCTGAAGGAAATCGACGATGAAATTATCGTCTTAGGAATCTAACTGCGGCACAACTGGAGGCACTGCGCGCCGTTCCAACAATCGCCAGGTCCATGCCCCCACGCTACCACCAACTGTGTCGGCCACAATATCCAACACATCCGCCTCGCGAAACGGCACAAACAGCTGATGCATCTCATCACTCGCGCCATAGAGCGCTGATCCCGCCACCGCGGCCCAGACCGCATGGTGCGCCCCCCATCCACTCGACGCATGTCGAAATGCACGATACAGCAAGGCCCCTAGCAGCGCATATTCACTGAGATGCAGCACTTTATCGGAAATATCCCTCAGGAATGACGAGATCGATTCCGGCGGGCTCGACAGAGATGAGCCGAAGAATATGACACCGGCATAGAGTCCCACCGGTCCCCAGTAACGGAGGATCGAGAGGGGCGTGACAACCGGCCCTGTTCGTATTGCAGCAGAACTCATTTGGTCAAATGCCATCTTCTATGTTTCCTCGCTGCACATGCCCATGATTACGAATCAAGAACGGCCCCGTAGCATACGCCGCTCGGCCCACTCTCAATCGCGCGCTTTCATTGCAACCCTCATACCCCTATGACATACTGCCCCTGAGTCTGCAAGAAACTTCCCCATGAAAACCATACAGCTCTGTTTTCTCTGGCATATGCACCAGCCGTATTACACGGACCCGCTCACCGGGTCCGCCAGTATGCCCTGGGTCCGCTTGCATGCCACGAAGGCCTATTACGACATGGCCTTCCTGCTCGAACAATTCCCTGAGGCCCGCTCCACGTTCAACTTCACCCCGTCGTTGCTGCTGCAACTCGAGGAATTTTCTGCGGGACGCGTCCGTGACCTGTTCCTCGAACATGCACAACGTCCGGCGGCAGACCTCACGCCAACGGAAAAAGCCTTCCTCATCCGCCATTTCTTTTCGGCCAACTGGGCGACCATGGTGCGGCCGTTTCCGCGCTATCAGGAGTTGCTGGTCAAACGCGGCATCGATGTGCACGGACAAGACCTGGAACGGCTGGCCCGCCAGTTTTCCACCCAGGAGCTCCTGGACCTTCAGGTCTGGCACAATCTCGCCTGGTTCGGATACGGCAGCCTGCAGCGATTCCCCCGTCTGGTGGAGCTGCGCGCAAAGAATCGTGGGTTTACCGAAGAGGATAAGCAGGAAGTGCTGGCCTTGCAGCAAACGGCCATTCGGCAGATCGTCCCCATGTATAAGGCGCTCCAGGATCGCGGACAGATCGAGCTGACCACCACCCCGTTTTTTCACCCGATCCTTCCTCTAGTCATCGACTCGGAATTCACGAGGCGCGCCAGGCCCGACCTGCCGCTTCCAGCCCGGTTTCATGCACCGGCCGATGCTGAGGCCCAAGTCAGGCGTGCAGTGGAGTACCATACACGCACGTTCGGCCGCGCTCCGGCAGGGCTCTGGCCGTCTGAGGGATCTGTCTGTCCAGAGGTGTTACCGATCGTCGCACAAGCCGGGATTCGCTGGCTAGCGACGGATGAAGGCATCCTCTATCGGTCGTTGCAGATGGCCGGGCAGGGCTGGAACCGCCACTATCATCTCTATCAGCCCTATGCGGTCGGAACCGAAACACATCCCCTCTCCATGATATTCCGTGACAGGGACATTTCCGACGCATTCGGCTTCGTTTACCATAAAACGACGCCGGAAGCCGCGGCGGACGACGTGCTCCGGCGGATCCGCAGCCTGGCCTATGATATCCGGCTCGACAACGGAACCATTGCGGTGATTCTCGACGGCGAAAATCCTTGGGAGCATTACCACGACGGCGGCGAACGGTTTCTCTCTCTGCTCTTTCGCGCCTTCGAACCGGATGGGCTCCAATTGGGCAATGGCATTCGTGTGAACTTGAACACCATGAGCGACGCCATGAACGCCGTGCCGCCGACCCAGCGACTCGAGCAACTGCACTCCGGATCCTGGATCAACCAGGATTTCAAAATCTGGATCGGCCATCA
>DAONAB010000162.1:4914-7388 GCA_035400805.1 Nitrospira sp.
AACTGCACTCCGGATCCTGGATCAACCAGGATTTCAAAATCTGGATCGGCCATCAGGAAGACAATCGCGGCTGGGATCTGCTGCAACACACACGAGCGCGCCTCGTCGAACTGACGCCGTCGTTGCAACCAGACAAGGCTCGCGCCGCTTGGGATGAATTGTATGCCGCGGAGGGCAGCGATTGGTTTTGGTGGTATGGCGATGATTTCGACACCGACTACAAACAGGAATTCGATCGTTTGTTTCGCACGCACCTGCGCAATGTCTGGACCTACGCGGGGATGACGCCACCCGAGATCTTGAACCAACCCCTGGTCGAAGCGCGCACGCCGCAAGGTCTCGATCTGGTGCAACTGCCCCTGGCCTTGATCACTCCCACGCTGGACGGGCTGGCGTCGAACTTTTTCGAATGGCGCGGCGCAGGCACCATCAACCCGACGCCGCCGCTAGGGGCGATGTGGAAATCCGAAGGACTCTTCACGGCTATCTTCTTCGGGTTTGATCGCGAACAGCTGTACCTGCGCCTCGATTTTGATGACCGATCAGAGACCCGCCAGCAGCAATGCACAGGAGAGCTGTTTATCGGCTCCGGTATTCAACAACACAGACTGTCGTTTGCCTTGGCGCCAGACGCGGTCGATCGTTTTCAGCTCGCACGGGCGGACGAATCCGGCACGTACCGCGACAGGGGCTCCTACAGCACGATTTGCCGGCAAAAGATTCTTGAACTGGGCATTCCGTTCAAAGACCTGGAGATCCAGGTCGGCGCGGAACTGCGGCTCACGCTGACGGTCTCGGAGCACGGAATGGAAATCGCCCGCTATCCTCATCACAGCCCTGCCACCGTGACACGGCCAGGCGACGACTTTGAAGCCACGATGTGGCGAGTGTGAACGATAGGCGTGAATGCTCCCTGGTCACGGAATCAGTCTGTGCCGATTCCCGCCCTGACCAGTGCGCATCACGCACCATGAATGTGAACAACAGGAGTTGAGATGCCCGAATTGAGAAGAGACCCGATCGTCGGCCGCTGGGTGATTATTTCGACCGAACGAAGCGGGCGCCCCCAGGATGTGCATATGCCCTCTGCGGCGCTGCCCTCAGCAGCCCTCTGTCCGTTTTGCCCGGGGCAGGAACGGCTGACGCCGAGAGAAATCCTTGCGTATCGGCCCCATGCCTCTGAGCCCGACGGTCCAAACTGGACCGTGCGCGTCATCCCCAATAAATTTCCTGCGCTGCAGGTCGAAGGAGACATGGGCCGGGAAGGACTCGGCTTGTATGACCGCATGAACGGAATCGGCGCCCATGAAGTCATCATTGAAACCCCGACTCATAAAGAAAGCCTCGGCGACCTGCCGGCGAAACGAGTGGAAGATGTCCTCTGGGCCTACCGCGACCGGATTCTCGATCTGAAGAAAGATCTCCGCCTTCGTTACATCCTGATTTTCAAGAACCATGGGGCCGCTGCAGGGGCCACGTTGGAACACAGCCATTCACAGCTGATCGCCTTGCCGGTCGTGCCGACCAGCGTGCTCGAAGAAATCGATGGCTGCAAACAGCACTTCCAACAAAAAGAACGGTGCATTTACTGCGATATCCTCCGCCAGGAGTCCTCAGAAGGGACGCGGGTCGTGTTAGAGAATCCGGAATTTCTGTGCCTCACGCCCTACGCACCGAGATTTCCTTTTGAAATGTGGATTCTCCCCAAGCGCCACGCCGGCTACTTTGAAGAGTGTCAACGGACACAGTTCGAATTTCTGGCCCCCATGCTCGGTGAAGCACTCCGACGGATGGATGCGGTGCTGGCCAGGCCGGCGTACAACTTCATCCTGCATAGCTCGCCGCTCCATGAAAAAACGGGAGATTTCTATCACTGGCACATCGAAATCATTCCCAAACTCACGCAGGTGGCCGGGTTCGAATGGGGAACCGGGTTTTACATCAACCCGGTCGCACCGGAAGAAGCGGCCAAATGCCTCAGGGATGCCGTTCTGTAACTGACCCGACTCGCGTCACTATCATCCATCCCCCGACCACGGGGGATAGTAAGGAGAATTCGGCTCTGCACGTTCAGCTTCCTACCCGTCCGGCATGAGACGAGCCAGCTTTCCCCTTATCAGCATCGGCCTCGGGATTCTGTTGGCGCTGCTCTCGTTGGAATTCGTGCTGCGGTTCCTGCCGGTCAATGAGGGGGCGCGGCCCCAGGCGGTTGATGAAGAGCATCCGGTCCGCACGCTCGAACCGAGCCGGACGTTCGTCTGGTCTGCCGACTGGAACTTTGCCATCGTCAATACCGTCCGCACCAACAACCTCGGTTTCGTGAACGACCAGGACTATCTGCCCGGCCAGCGGTCTCCGCTGCTGGCTCTCATCGGCGACAGTTATGTGGAAGCATTGATGGTGCCGTTTCGCGACACTGTCGCCGGACGACTCTTGAGCCGCTCCGCCCCGGCCGAACGCGTCTATTCTTTCGG
>DAONAB010000163.1:0-7369 GCA_035400805.1 Nitrospira sp.
TCCAACCGGCTGTTGATCCCGATCGCTTCATGCACGTATCGCACCCGGCTTCCGTGAACCCGCAACATGGCGATGGATTCCGCCAGCTCTTTATCATTCGTGGTCACCATGCCGGCATCACCGAACCCGCCAAGATTTTTCGACGGGAAGAAGCTGAAACAGGCCAGATCTCCCAGCACACCGGCACGCTTCCCGTTTTGCGCCGCGCCGATCGCCTGACAGGCATCTTCGATCACGCCGATCTTGTGTGTCCGCGCAATGTCCTGAATGGCGCCCATGTCCGCACATTGGCCGAAGAGATGCACGGGAATAATGGCCTTGGTCCGTTTGGTGATAGCTCGTTCCAGCAGCGTGGGATCCATGTTGAAATCATCGGGACGGATATCCATGAACACCGGTTTGGCGCCCAGCCGTGAAATGGCCCCCGCGGTCGCAAAGAAGGTGAACGGGACCGTGATGACCTCATCGCCGGCTTTGACACCCAACGCCATCAACGCGAGCAGCAAGGCATCACTGCCTGAAGCCACGCCCACCGCATGCGCACTGCTCACATAGGCTGCCACTGCCTGCTCCAGCGCCACCACCCGCGGTCCCAGGATAAACCCCTGCTCATCGCAGGTCGCTTCAATAGCGGCCAGGATTTCACTGCGCATGGACTGGTACTGGGCTTTCAAATCAAGCAGCGGAATATTCATCGTCTTACCCGGTTTCCTCTTTACAATCGATTGGGCTGCAACTTCATCATATCTTGTGCGGGCCGCGTGGCGTGCAGAAGATACGTATAGAGCGATTGATACTGTTTGACCGTTTCTTGAATCGTAAACTCTTCCGGCAATTCCTGCGTGCCGTTCCGGAGATCCGCACGAAGCCGCTCGTCTCCGAGAATCTGACACACCCGACTGGCGATGGCCCGGACATCACCTGCCGGGCAGAGGGTCCCCTGGATGCCCTCAATGATCGCTTCGGCCGAGCCGCCCACTCGTGTGGCGACAATCGGAATCCGACTGGCCCTCGCTTCCAGAATTGCGCAGGGCAACCCTTCCCATTGAGAGGTCAGGACGAACACATCGAACGCCTTCAGCAACGAGGCCACATCGCGACGCCAGCCGAGGAGAGTGACCCGATCCTGCAGCCCGTGCGCGTGGATCATGGCTTCGATCTGCGGCCGCAAGGCGCCGTCTCCAACCAGGACACACTTTGCCGCAGGCATGCGCTGACACACAAGCGCGGCGACGCGGATAAAGTCCTCGGGAGATTTCTGCGGTTTCAAACACGAGACTGTTCCCACCAGGAGCTGCTCAGGCCCCACGCCCAAGGCGGCTCGGAGACGGTCGCGCTCCGCCTGATCGATCCGGGCTGCAAATGCCGTCGGATCGATGCCCGGCCGGACTACCGACACCTTCGAGGCGCTAAAGAGTTCCCACTCGAGTCCCTGGCGGCGATCCGCCTGGGAGACGGCAATCCAATGAGTGGTCACGCGCCCGACCATCCATTCGAGCTTGATCACCATGTGTTGAAGCCACAATGGCTGGGCAGGTGTCACACCATATCCGTGTATCGTGTGCAGGATACAGGGAACCCCGGCGAGCCAGGCGGCCAACCGCCCTAGGATACCAGCTTTTGAACTGTGGGTGTGCACAATCTTTGGCCGCAGACGTCGGAACGTGGCCACCAGTTCCCACAGAGCGCGCAGATCTTGTAGCGGACGAATCTCTCGAACGAGCGATGGGATCACGTGAACATCGACGCCTTCAAGCGCATGCGCCTCCTCGGTCCGCAAGCCGCCATCCCCGGCAATCAGCACCGGGCGGAATCGTCGGCGGTCCAGGCTCGACACCACCCGCATCGCCACTTCCTGTGCGCCGCCCAATTCGAGTTTCGTGATGACGTGACAGATTACATCCATAGGTGTGACGCGCTCAGGCCGCGGCCCTCATTCGTAACCGCATGGCAACCTGCTGTCCCTGCGCGATCGCATCTTCCATCGACGTATGTTCCCACAATCCATATCTCCCGATTGACGAAATGCCGCGCCGTTCCAATTCTGCCAGCAACTCTTTCACGGCGCGGTTGCGATACCGGTCGAACAACACATAGGCGTAATACAAATCCTTCACATCCGACATGACCAGTTCATCTGTCGCCTGCAGGACGCCCGCGGCTTCCAATCCACGGCGGACCCGCTCGATGAGCGACGTCTCCGATTCTTGTTCCGTCGGTTGATGCGACATTTCCACATACAACGAGCTGCACCCCGGCTGTCCCATGGACGGAGAGAAATTCATGGGGAAACCGGCCCGGTAAAACGGGTACCGATGCTCCGGAAAGTAAATCCAATGTTTATCGGACACATGTTCGCGGGCGACGGCCAAATTGACGTTATAGACGGACACCCACCGTAACGTCCCCGCTAATTCTCGCATCGACGCCGGGAGATCGACACAGCGGCGCACGAGTTCGGGCAAAGGAATCGTGGAGATGAGACGGTCATACTCCTCGGTGCGTTCCCCCTGCGCACTGCGAAAGACCGCGCGACGTCTCCCCGTCTCGATCTCCACCAGTTCAGAATCGTACGTCAGATTCTCCACCGAGGGGAGAAACGCCTCAGGCAACACCTTGATGCCGCCGCTCGACGGATACTGAAACGACGGGTTGTAGCCGAAGGCCTTGTCCTTAATCCCTAAGGCCCCGCTGACGACGTCCTTTACATCCGGCTTCGGCACGAGCCACGAGACCCAGTCTGATGTCAGTTCATCGAGAGGCACCTGCCACAACTTCTCGTTGAAGGGCACCATAAAATGTTTGGCGATGCCTTCACCGAGACTCTCGATGATCCATTGCTTGAACGATGGACTCTCGGCCGGCGGCGTTGATGGGGAACGGGTCAGCGTGGCGATAAATCCCAGCAGACACTCGCGCACGACTTCCGGCGGAAGTCCGTATGTGTTGACCTGAAACGGATACTCCGTATAAGTGTCGTGAGAATAGACGAAGGATTTGCGCGCATGTCGCTGCAGGCGATCCGGGAGTAGGCTTTCAACCAAAGCCTTAATGGCTGTTTGGCGAAAATGGAGCAGGTGCCCGGTGTAGTCGAAGGTGAACCCATCTTTGACATACGAGCGGCAGAGTCCTCCGACCTCGCGTTCCCGCTCCAGAATTTTGTATGGCAGGCCACGCAAATGATACGCCGCGCTCAGCCCTGCCAATCCCGCTCCGACGATGACAATCATACTGCGCCGGTCCTTTCTGTCGAACGTGCCGGGACGGCCTCAGCGCTCACGGCCACAACCCCGCTGGAGACATTCACTCTCGTCAGAGCCACGGCAGCCGCGGCCAGGCCCAAGACCGTCACCCCGCTCAAGACGACGGCGAGATCCTGCGGGACGGCCATGACCAGCAACCCGATCCCGCCTAATAACGCCGCCCCGAGATAGCTGAGCAACACGACGTGCGTGACGGACAGCCCCCAATGGCGTAACCGTATCGCGATGTGATCGGGGCTGCCGAGGAATACCGGCAGACCGCGCAGGAATCGGATATACATGACGAACAACGTGTCGAAAATCGGCATGCCCAGGATCAACACCGGCGTCAGCAATGAGACGGAATGGCCTTGCGTGTATCTGCCGATCATCGACAAAGCGCCGAGCATCAAGCCGATGAACATTGCGCCGGAATCCCCCATGTAGATGGACGCCGGCCGCCAGTTGTATCGAAGAAATCCCAGCAGACTTCCCATCAACGCTGCCAGCATGAAGGCGATCGTTTGATCGCCGTTCAGAATGGCGACCACACACAAAAATGCGGCGCTGATCACGCCGACACCAGCCGACAGTCCATCCATGATGTCGAGAAGATTGAAGGCATTGATGATGCCCACCATCCAGAACACCGTCAGAATGATATCGACCCAATCGGGGAGTGACGCGATCTCGATACGAATGCCGCTCTTGATTAGGACGAAGACGGCCAGGAACTGGCCCGCCAACTTCGTGCCAGGCGACAACACGCCGAAGTCGTCGATCAGCCCTAGCATCACGATCAGCGTCCCCGACAACACAATACCGAGAACGTCCTGCCTGAACTCGAAGGTAAAGGCCAAACTCACGAGAAAGGACAGGTAGATCGCTAAACCGCCCAAATACGGCACCGGCTCACCTTGGTGCTTGAGCCGACCATCCGGGCTGTCGACGATGCCGAATTTCAGCGCGGCACGCCGCGCAATCGGCACGCCATAGACCGACAATAGGACGGCAACCAGAAATGTCAGCGTCAGGAGGATCATCGCGCACCTGTGGAACGGCCGTGGCCTGGCGCAGAAAGACCGACCGGCCGCGGCATCAGAGGATAGGGCTCTGCCTCCGCAAATGCGCGATACACCTCCGCCAGCCGTGGGCCCCATACCGCAAGGGAATAGCGGGTCTCGACGGTCCGGCGGCCTGCTTGCCCCATGCGAGCGCGCAACTGCGGATCCCGGCACAATGACTCAAGACGCACATACCACTCTTCTTCCGTGGAGGCGAGCAATCCATTGTCCCCATTCACAACAATGTCGCGATTAACTCCCACGGGCGAAGCCACTGCCGGCAACCCCACCGCGAGATACTGCAACAGCTTGAGCGCACATTTGCCCCGCGCCCATTCCGTGTCCTCCAGCGGCATCACGCCGATGGTGGCATCCTGGAGGTCCTCTACCTCACGCTGCCACTCCCAGGGACGAAACTCGATGTCCACGCCAGGGAGCACCGGTGGCTCGGAACACACGACGCGAAGCTTCACGCGATAGCGCTCCTGCAGACGGCGGACTGCGGGCGCCAGCACATTCAGATACTTGAGGTTGTAGGCCAAACCGATCCAGACAATGGTGATGCGGTCATCCCCCTGATCGCGGGCGACGGTCGACCGAACCGGCGTCGGCACAAACCGTTCGGTATCCACCACTGTGGGCACCACGGTCACACGGGATGCATATTGCGAAGCGTAGGCGGCTAAGCGATCGTTTCCCACAATGACTCCCGTCGCCCTGCTGAAGAGCACCGGCATCTTCCGTTCATGGCCACGAGTCAAGTAGATCGCATCATCCATCTCGACGACCACGCGATAACGCAACCAACACAACAGTCGTTCGATCAGCGGAGGCGCATACGGAAACAGCTGCCCTTCGATGACGATCAAGTCCCGTCGGCCGAGCGTCAGGAGCCTTCCCAGCCGTTTGAGAAAGCGAGCCACGACATACGGTATTTTCAGCAGGGTCTGCAGCAGCGAGGAGCGGACGTGGAGAATCGAGAAGTACGTAGCGCCGAACAACGGATCGACACGGCACTCGATGCCCGCGTGATGCAAATGAGGCAAGAATTGATACACGCGATAGCGGCTACTGGGGCCGATGGTCGAGCTTTTGGAGAAATAGGTAACCGTCATGGCGCCGTTCGCCCTGTTGTCTCGAAATATCCACCGGTTGCGCGGGCGGAACCGGCTAGTCAAATAGTACCGGAGTTCTCCGGCAAGGATAGATTTTTCGATGTTTCTGACGAGGCAAAGGAGGTTCGCTGAGGGAGAACACTCACGACCTGCGGAACGGAGGAGCACTAAGAAGGATCGTCATGGGGAAACCAATCGCACCGTAAGCTTTCCGCCTCAATACCACGGCGAACCTCACCCACGATGGCGTCCGCTCATCTCCCGCACGACCATGAGATGACACGGGTTGCAAGACCTCTCATTCCAGTCACACGGTAGTGGTAGATGGCTCGCTGGAGGTAATACTGCCACGTATGCGTCGGCCAGTTCCTGGAATGCTCCACGCAGGAATTCCATAGGTCTGTATATTCTTTGTCTTGTGCCTGTACCGGCGAACGGCACCATGCGACGACAGGTTCAAATACGCGATCCCAGGAAAATTCTTGCGCCGTCTCCAGACAGTTCTGCTTCCAGGTTTGCCTGATTGAAGGGGCATCCGCCGCCTGCATAATGGCCTGCGCGAGCGACTCGGCATCCCCACAAGGTACGGTCAACCCGAGCTGATTTTGCTTCACCAGATCACTCAACGGATCACCCTCAGTACTAATGATGGGAAGCCCTGCCCATATGTAATCCATCATGCGTGTTCGAAACGAAAACCGAGTTTCGAGATTGTCCCGATGGACATTGAGTCCCAGATCCGCCTCCAGCAAAAAGTTTTCTCTGTCTTCGTATGCGACCCAATCGTTGAAAAATACCAGCTGATTCGTAAGGCCTAATTCATCGGCCAACGCGATGGTTTGCTCAGCGGTATGGGAGGTGGTCACCGCAGAATTGGGTCGCTTGACTCCCATAAAAAAGAGCTTAATGTCCTTACGCTTGCGGCCAATGAGACTCATGGCCTCTACGGCCATCATTGGATCAAACCATTCCCACAGTCCTCCGCCCCACAACAGGACCACATCGTCACGATCGATCCCCGGCCAGACGCCCTTTAAGACACGCCGCCGATGCGCAGGGGCCTGAGTCGGAACACCGAAAGGAGAGACCATCAATAAGTTTCGAAGCATCCGGTCATTGCGATAAACAACCGGATTGATTCTTCCTGCCGCCATTAGCATGCCGGCCCAAAAATCCCATTGTCGTTCACTTGCACAGAGAAAGACATCGCCGGCCCGCAAATAGGTGTAATGCTCTCGGACCAGCGCATGGTGACTTTCCAACTGACCATTGATTGTCTGAGGCTGCGTTGTCTCCAAGAATCCGATCGGCGAGGGATCGTACAAGTCGATGACTTTTACAATCGAATGCGCAATGAGAAATGGATAGCGGCTGAGCACTTGTCCTTGGCCGATAATAACATCATGCGTCTCTGCGCAGGCTCGGACGGACTCTTGCGTCGAGACCTGAGTAGACAGTCGCGGGTGTTGAAGATCGGTTTGGGTGGGAGTGAGCAGAGTTACCGCATGTTCATTCGCCAGCAGTTTCGCCAACTCCCATGTTCTGATACCGGGTCCGGCCATTTGCTTGCCGATCACATCGTTGCTGATAAGGAGCACCCGGCTCACGCTACGGCCTCCTCACGACGAACAGTCTCTGAGGTACGGTGGTGCACCATAAATACCAAGGTGAATCCGTTTCCCACTTTGGTATCAATGTCTTCTCGCGCGACCAGCTTCCAATCGCAGAGCTTGTTCCGGCACATCCAGTCAACGACCTGCAATACCGAGTCAGGCGTGAAGGTGTGATAGTGCCCCATTTTTCCCCCAGGCACGCCATCGATCGGGTGACTTTCAAGCGACGCGTTCTGAACATGGTCCTCGATGAAATGCTCGAATGACGTAAGTTCTCGAGTCGCATCAGGCGCAAATGCCCACTTGTGAGGAACGATCATGAACACATATCCGCC
>DAONAB010000164.1:0-4979 GCA_035400805.1 Nitrospira sp.
AGAGCGGTCCCATGACGTCACCCCCTTACAATGATCTAATTGTACCACTTCACTCCGTGCGCCAGCCGCAGCCGCAACGCCATGATTCTTCAGGTGAATTTTTTCTCAGGCGGCATTGGCACTGGGGACAGGGGCGCATCCACACGTGTAAAGCGGTTTCATAAGCGGGGTGCGAGGTACGGGTCTGCTGTGGAACCGAATGTATTGTCGGCATGGCAGCGTCCAGAACATCAATGGTCGCGTACACGGTCGACATTACCTCCACTCGCCCTCCGGCTTCAAGAGTTCTTTCGGATGTTGCAGCCCTGCACTTGAGGGTACCAGCCAACGCTCGGAGCAGAAAAAGGCGGAACAGATGTGAGGAAAAAGGCGGTGAGAAGGCTAGCCAAGGCGCGTGGCGATTGACACAGGCGCGGGCAGACACGATGATACCGCCGGGAGTACTGAACCGTATGGCTATTTCCGCCGATTCTTCTCTCTCCAAGGCACGCACCGGGAGCGGCAAACTGGTGTTGGCTCTGCTCGTGAGTGGTGCGGTCGCGGGGTTTCTGTATTTCGATCTCGGCCGCTACCTTTCGCTGGATGTGCTGAAGGCCAACCGCGATCAGCTGCTTGCGTTCACAGAGGCCAACTATTCGACGGCGGTTGCCGTGTATGTGTTGGCCTATTGCACGGTGGTCGGGCTGTCATTGCCGGGTGGCGCGATCATGACCCTCGCCGGGGGCTTCCTCTTCGGCAGCCTGCTGGGAACGCTGTACGTGAATGTTGGTGCGACCGTCGGGGCGACGCTGGCGTTTCTGGTTGCGCGTTATCTGTTGCGAGATTGGGTTGAACAGCAATTCGGAAGTCGGCTTGGAGCTATCCAGGAAGGCTTCGCGCGGAATGCGTTCAGTTATCTGCTGACGCTGCGATTGATCCCGCTCTTTCCGTTTTTTCTCGTCAACATGGTGTCGGGATTGACCCGGGTGAATGTTGGAACCTATGTGGCGGCGACGTCCCTCGGGATTATTCCCGGCAGTTTTGTGTTCGCTTATGCGGGCCGCCAGTTGGGCACGATTAATTCGCTCAAGGAAATCGTCTCGCCCAATGTGTTGATCGCATTTACCCTGTTGGGCCTCCTGGCGCTGGTGCCGATTCTCTACAAGCGGTTCACCGGTCGATCGAATTGAATCGGCCGCGGCGCCTGAGCATCGGTTCTCGCGGGCCGAGAGAAAGGTCGTGTTGATGTCTTTGATGTCCGCCGATAGCCAGCATCTGGTTCTGCCCGATGACGAGCACAACCGGAAACTGGTGGGCAATGTGCATCCATCCGATTGGGTGAATCCTGAACCGGATGGTCGATACAACCTCGTCGTTATCGGGGCCGGAACGGCAGGACTAGTCACGGCGGTCATTGCTGCGGGAGTCGGCGCGAAGGTGGCGCTCATCGAGCGGCACTTGATGGGCGGGGATTGTCTCAATGTCGGCTGCGTGCCTTCCAAGGGAATGATCCGCGCCGCGAATGCCTGGGCGCACGTGCGCGACGTTTCAGCATTCGGGGCCCGCATTCCGGACGGGGTGAGCCAGGATTTCGGTGCGGCTATGGCGAGGATGCGGCAGCTGCGGGCCAGAATCAGCCATGTGGATTCTGCACACCGGTACAAGGCGCTCGGCGTGGATGTCTATATCGGTCAGGCCCGGTTCGACGGCGGAGACACGGTGGTCGTGGAAGGTTCGGCAGGCAACCGGACATTAGCGTTCGTCAAAGCGGCTGTGTGTACAGGTGCCAGAGCAGCGGCGCCTTCCATCCCAGGTTTGGAAGAGGCAGGGTATCTCACCAACGAAACCGTCTTTTCACTCACGACCTTGCCGGCGCGCGTCGGCGTGATCGGAGCGGGCCCGATCGGGTGCGAATTGGCACAGGCTTTCGCACGGTTCGGCAGTCGCGTATCCCTCATTGAGGCAATGCACGGCATCCTCCCGAATGAGGATCGCGATGCGGCGGAACTCGTGCAACAGTCAATGGGCCGTGACGGCGTCACTCTGCTCTGTTGCGGGAAGGATCTCAGGGTTGAACAAGTTTCGGACGGCAAGCGGCTCGTCGTCGATTCACACGGTCAACACTATGCTCTGACGGTCGATGAAATCCTGGTGGGCGTGGGCCGTGCGCCGAATGTGCAGGGCTTGGGATTGGAGAAGGTCGGCGTCGACTACGATCACAAAGGTATTACCGTGAACGATCGCCTGCAGACGACGAACCCGCGTATCTATGCCGCCGGCGATGTCTGTTCGCGGTATAAGTTTACCCATGCCGCCGACGCGATGGCGCAGATCGTCATTCAGAATGCGCTGTTTCCCCACCCCTTCGGGTTGGGATATGCGAGTGTGCAGTCGCTCACTATGCCCTGGTGCACCTTTACCTCACCGGAAGTTGCCCATGTCGGTGTGTACGAAGCGGAAGCGGCAAAACAGGGGCTGAAGATGGAAACCTATACCTATAAGTTTGACGAGGTCGATCGAGCCATTCTCGATGGTGATGAGGATGGGTTTGCGCGTCTTCATATCCAGGCCGGTACCGATAGGATTCTTGGGGCCACCATTGTCGGGTCGCACGCAGGGGATTTGATCAGCGAGGTCTCTGTGGCGATGAAGGCCGGGGCGGGTGCCAAGACGATTGCTGCAACGATCCATCCCTATCCGACACGTGCCGAAGTCATCAAGAAGGCCGTCAATCTCTGGCGCAAAGCGCATTTCACCCCCCGTACCAAGTCCCTGCTGACCAGGCTGTTTGCCTGGATGAGGCGATAAGTACCCATGAGGCTCATTGCTCCCATCCTGTGTCTCGCGTTGTTGGGCGCAGCGGTGATGGGGCTTGCCGAACAGCCAGCACGCCTGATGGTGGGAACGTTTTCTACCGCAGCAGAAGGTCCCGCACTGCCTGACGGCTGGCAAAGGCTCACGTTTAAGAAGATCGAGCGACATACGCAGTACGAAGTCGTCAACGACCATGCTGTAACCGTCATCAAAGCGGTGAGTGAAGCCAGCGCTTCGGGGCTGACCAAAGCCGTAACGATCGATCCGCGGGAATACCCGATTGTCCGCTGGCGTTGGAAGATCGAAAATATTCTGGCCAAGAGCGACGTGACTCGGAAGGACGGCGACGACTATCCGGCGCGGTTGTACATTACCTTTGCCTATGAGCCCGACAAAGTCAGTTTCGGAAAAAAACTGAAATACAAAGCCGGCCAGGCGCTATTCGGCGACATTCCCATCGGTGCGCTTAACTACATCTGGGACAGCAAGAGCCCGGTGGGTACGGTGGTGGACAATGCCTTCACGAGTTTTGCCAAGATGATCGTCGTGGAAAGCGGAGCGGGGCGGATCGGTTCTTGGATCGAGGAGGAGCGGGACGTCTACAAGGATTATCTCTCCGCGTTCGGCGAGGAACCGCCGGCGATCAACGGCATTGCGATCATGACCGATACGGATAACACCAAGGAGCGCGCGGTGGCCTATTACGGTGATATCGAGTTTGTTCGCGCACCGAAATAACACGCGTAGCATCAGGTGTGAGGGACGAAGGCGAGGCCGACCTGTGCAGGGTCGGCCTCTTAGGACACCGGCGAGCTGAGGCGGGTTCGCACTGTCAGCGGGTTACTGAACGGAATTGGCGAAGCCGCCGTGAGTAATCTCAGCCCGAATGGTGTCACCCACTTTTTTGTTCCCTCGAAGATGTTTGGTCCCTTGCCCCACACGCATCTTCATTTGACTGCCGTCGTACTCTTCGACCGTGTAGGTCTCTCCTTGAATGTCCTTGACGGTGCCGCCCACGGTCTTCCATGCGACTCCGGGTTTCGAGTCATACTGCCCCGGCTTGGGGGCAGCCGATGGCTCAGGCACAGATCCTAAAAGGGAGGCCGCTGCCGCTGCGGATGTGGTCGTGGCATGAGGATGATGTTTGCCCGTTTTGTCCTTTTCTTTGGCCGATGCCGGTTCGACCACGAAGCTGATCGCGGTCAAAGTGGCCATCGCGATCGCCAGCAATGAAGACTCAGCGTTGATCCTCATAACAATCCTCCTTCAATGATTACGGCTGCGGGTCGTAGGTTGACTCAGCAAGCCCCATGCCTCCGTATTCATAGGGAGAATGACTTGGATTTGTGCTGGTTGTGTCCGGTTGGCGTGATGGGCTGGTACTGGGAGGGAAGGGAAACGCCAACATCTGTTCAATTTTGCCCAATCCCCTCCGGATGCTTTCTGACGACCTCCCCCGCATTGGCGCTGCGACACGCAGTTGTTCTGAGAGCGTTCTCGGAAATCAAAAACTCGTTGTCAACGAACCAGGCGCCTTGTACGTTGACATGAATGACAGGGCTCTCGCGATAACCAAGGGAGGATGTATGAAGTCAACGATTTGGAGTGCGGCTCTGCTGTCGATGTGTGTCCCGTCATTCGTGTGGGCCCAGGCGGAGACGCCCCGAATTGATCAGCGGCAGGCGAATCAGGAGCGACGGATTGATCAAGGAATATCCAGCGGGCAACTGAATGAACGCGAGGCCAATCGCTTGAACAATCAGCAGCAGCATGTGAACAACATGGAGGACAAGGCCAAGTCCGACGGGGTGGTGACAAAGAAGGAGCGCGCCCGCATCAACCATGCTCAGGATCGCACATCGCGCCACATTGCTCGCCAGAAGCACGACCGCCAGCAGCGATAGTGTCCCCATCCGGACCGGGTTCGGCAGATAGGTGAGTATGCCGGTCCGGGTCACTTGGTCGGTCTCTGCGCTCGTGCGTGCTGTCGAGTGTCGCCATGCCGTCCACAGGTCACACTGTGGCCGGCATGGTTATTTCTGATCCCCGTCCTCTTCCTACGCATCATGGCACCTGTGGCGTGAATGTCTGACATCACGCCTGAATCGATTCACGTGATCCTGCTAGAATGCCGGCATGGATCTCATCACGACTCACCTCAATGCGGACTTCGATGGATTGGCCTC
>DAONAB010000164.1:5079-7350 GCA_035400805.1 Nitrospira sp.
GAGGCTTCGGCCTGGCCGTCAGTCACGGAACGGCAGGTCGAACCGGTAGGTGCCACCGCGACGCTGCTGATCGAGCGACTGAAAGCGCAGCAGGTGGTGCTGACGGCCGACGAGGCCACGGTGCTCGCAATGGGCCTGTATGAGGAAACAGGCTCGCTGGCTTATCCGTCGACGACCCCGCGCGATTTGGAAGCCGCGGCGTTTGTCTTGCGTGCGGGCGCCGATTTGAACCGGGTTGCCGAGACGCTGCAACACCCGCTCGATCCGGATCTCATTGCCCTGCTGAACGATCTGCTTCAATCGGGGGCGATCTACTACTTAGAAGGCCGCAAAATCCTGGTTGCCACGAGTGCCTATGATCGGTATACAGGCGACCTTGCTGAAGCGGTGCAGCGACTCGCGGAACTGCAAGGCTTTGATGCGGTGATCGTGGCCATTGCAATGGACGAGAAGGTTCAGATTATCGGACGGAGTCGCAGGCCGGAGATCGACGTGGCCTGGATCGCGCGCGAGTTTGGTGGTGGTGGACATGCCGTCGCGGCCGCCGCCAGCGTCAAGGGGCGTACACTGGTGGAAGTGCAGGAACAACTGACCCGTCTCCTGACCGAACGCTATCGTCCTACACTATTGGCTCGGGAGGTGATGACCACGCCTGTCAAATCCATTGTCGCGGATGCGACGGTGGCTGAGGCGGAGCGGTCCATGACCACCTACGGGGTCAACGTGCTGCCGGTCGTCAATGCGAAAGATCGATACATCGGCATGATCTCACGGGAGACCGTTCAGAAAGCGCTGTTTCATCAGCTCGGAGATCAGCGGGTAGGAGATCTGGCCAGTAGCGGACAATACAGCGCATCGCCCGATACGCCGTTCCATGACATCGAGACACGCATGATTGAATTGAATCAACGTTTCGTGCCGGTGTTATCCGATGGCAAGACGGTGGGCGTCATCACGAGGACCGATCTGCTCCGTAGTTTGCATGACGATGTGCTGGCGTCTGCGCGCGGTCAGTCGAAGTCGTTGATGGGGCTGGAGGCATCCGGCGGAGTACGGAAGCGGGATCTCAAAGGAGTGCTGCGTGATCGGCTGCCTGCTCGCGTGTATGACTTGCTGCAGACGTCCGGTGAACTGAGTGAGCGGCTGGGCCTGTCCCTGTATGTGGTCGGAGGATTTGTCCGCGACCTTTTGCTGGGCCTCGAAAATCTCGATGTGGATCTGGTCGTCGAAGGAGATGGCATCGCGTTTGCGCGGGCGCTCGCAAAGGAGCGTGCCGGTCGCATCAAGGTGCACGAGCGGTTTGGTACGGCCGTGGTGTTGCTGCCGGACGGGTTTAAGGTGGATGTGGCGACGGCGCGTACTGAGTACTACGAGTATCCGACGGCCTTGCCGACCGTGGAGCAAAGTTCCATCAAGAAGGATCTCTACCGGCGCGACTTCACGATCAATACGCTGGCGGTGGCGCTGAGGCCTCGACACTTCGGCCAGCTCATCGATTTCTATGGAGGGCAACGCGATCTGAAAGAGCGTCTGATCCGGGTACTGCATAGTTTGAGTTTTGTCGAAGACCCGACGCGGGTCTTTCGCGCCATCCGGTTCGAACTGCGGTTCGATTTTCATTTGAGCAAAGAAACACTGGCCTTGATTAAGGGCGCGGTGAAGATGGAGTTGTTCCATCGATTGTCCGGCCAGCGGCTCTTGGATGAACTGCGATTGTTGTTTTCCGAGCGTACCCCCAGGCAGGCGGTCCGCCGGCTGGCTGATCTCGATCTGTTGCGGTTTCTTCACCCGACACTGGCGTGGTCTACTCGGCTGGATCGACGCCTCAGCGACCTGGAAGCCACGTTGGACTGGTATCGGCTGTCCTGTCTCGGTCGGACCATCAACGGATGGGTGGTGTATGCCATGGCCCTTGCGGAGGTCATGCCGGATGAGGCCGTCCGTGACATGCTCGCGCGGTTTCCCTTTACCGAAGCGGAGCGGACGGCCATTAGTCAGTCGCGATTTCTCACGCAGCCGGTGTGTCGGGCGTTGACCAGGCGTGCACCCCTCCGGCCGTCGGACACGGTCGCCACCCTGGGAGGCTTGTCAGACGAGTGCCTGGTGTTTCTTCTGGCGAAGAACACCTCCGGCACCGCCAAACGGTCTTTGTCGCAGTATCTCACCACGTATCGTGACGTCAAGCCGACACTCACGGGCAAGGCGCTTCAGGCCTATGGTTTGAAGCCGGGCCCTCTCTACCGCACCATCCTGGAGCGATTGACCGAGGCA
>DAONAB010000165.1:0-7285 GCA_035400805.1 Nitrospira sp.
ACTATTACGAAGATCATACAGTCACCCTTGCGCGACATCCGTCAGAAACCGACGAGCGTATGATGGTGCGCCTACTGGCCTTTGCGTTTCATGCGCATGAGGCACTGCTGTTTGGCCGGGGGCTGAGCACTGAAGATGAGCCGGCGCTCTGGCAAAAGGACCTGACCGGGCTCATCGAGCTGTGGATCGAAGTGGGCCTGCCGGATGAAAAGGCTCTCCGCCAGGCCTGCGGTCGCGCCAAACAGGTCTGCGTCTACAGCTATGGCGGTCGTGCTGCGGACCAATGGTGGAAAGAGAATCTGGCTGCGCTTGAGCGGTTGAAGAATCTCACCGTGATGAACCTCTCGCTGGAGGGAAGCCGGGCTCTGGCCGAGCTTGCGCAGCGCAACATGGAACTGCATTGCACCATTCAAGACGGGCAGCTGTTGATCGGCGACGGGACGAATGCCGTGCAGATTGAATTGATGACCCTGAAGGAAGCGTGAAAGGTGAAACGTAAAACGTGAAGCGTATCTCGTTGTGGACAAGAGCGTCTGGCGTATGGCGTGGGGGAATATGAGCCTATAGCGTCTGGCTGATGACGGGAGGATGAGATCTGCGGCCCTGGCTCCTCGCTCTCAGCAATCAACCATTCGCTCTTCGCTTCTGACTCCTGCTATGAGCTATACGCCATAGGCGCTTTTCTGCGAACGAGAGACGAACGACAAGTTCTGGAGCCTGATGACATGAACAAGAAACGTATTCCCACAGACGGTGAGCCGGTCCCGTGGAAGAGTCCGTTTGCGGCGTTGAAGAATGTGGAGCTGCCGCCGACTCCACCGCGAGACAAGACGGAACGCCCCGCCATGGCTTCCTCAAGCCAAGCGAAGAATCGCGGGCGGGTGGATATCATCCGGCAAACCGCGCATCGCGGCGGCAAGACGGTGACGGTCGTCACGGGGTTTATCGGTATCGGTCAGGATGAGAAAGAGCAACTGGCCAAGGAGATGCAGAAGGCCTGCGGCGTCGGGGGCACGGTGAAGGAAGGGCGGATCGAAATCCAAGGCGATAGGCGCAATGACGTGGCGCGCATTCTGACGAAAGCCGGCTTCCGGCCGGTCTTTGCCGGCGGGTGAGATCTCATGGCTGAACCGCTCAAGAATAGTTTCGGGGCCGATGTTCCGCGCACCATCGCCAGGATGATTGCCGCCGTCTTTCCTCGATTCGACGAGCCGGCGTTCGTCCGGTCGGTGCTGGACGGGTATGACGCGCTCGAACTCATGCCGCGTGGCCGGAAGATCGCGCAGGAACTGCGCCGCTTCATGCCGGACGACTATGAGAAGGCGGTCGAGATTCTGTTGGCGTCGCTCGACCGGAAACCGGAGCGAACCGTTGCCCAGGGGATGGGTGGCTTTTTGTTTCTTCCGCACGTGTTTTTTGTGGCCGACTACGGACTCGACCACTTCGAAGCCTCCATGCGTGCACAATATGTGCTGACGCAGCGCTTCACGGCCGAATTCAGCATTCGCCGGTATCTGGAGCGGCACCAGGCGGCGACGCTGGCGCGCCTCGCTGAATGGACGACTGACCCCAGCGAGGATGTGCGTCGCCTGGTGTCGGAAGGCACGCGCCCCCGGCTGCCCTGGGCTTCCCGGTTACGCGCCTTTCAGGCCGATCCGCGTCCCGTGCTCGCCTTGCTGGAGCGACTGAAAGATGACCCGTCGCTCTATGTGCGTCGAAGTGTGGCGAATAGTCTAAACGACATCGGCAAGGACCATCCGGCCTTGCTTGTGGAGACATCCAAGCGGTGGATGCGGGACGCGACGGAAGAGCGTCGGTGGATCATCCGCCATGCGTTGCGGTCGGCGGTGAAGCGAGGTGATTCCGGCGCGCTCGGACTATTGGGATTCGGGGAGGCGCCACGTGTCTCGCTGGAGAGGGTGCGCATCACGCCGCGTCGCCCCGCGATCGGTTCCGCTGTGACATTGACCTTCGACATCGCCGGCCGCGCCGTTCGTGCGCAACGGCTCCTGGTGGATCTGCGCGTCCACTATGTGAAGGCACACGGCGCGACCGGTCCAAAAGTGTTCAAGTTGAAGGCGGTCGATCTGGCTCCGCGCGGCGTAGTGCCGTTCAGCAAACGCCTCTCGCTCGCGCAATTGACGACAAGAACGCATTATCCCGGGCGACACGCGGTTGAGGTGTTGATCAATGGCCAGGCGTATCCGCTGGGAACGTTCGAGCTCACGGATCGATAACAACCGCAGTCGTGTTTACCTGCCCGCGTGTTTCCTCGGATCGATCACCTGCCCCGTCATCGTGCCTTCCACACTGGCGAGATAACATTGCGCGACCGTCTCAGCCGGCAGGCCGATCGACGGGTCCATGCCTCTGGCAATCAGTGTTTCCGTCACCCAGGGAGGGCTGACGACATTCACGCGCAGGCTTCGCGGCAGGTCGATGGCGGCGGCGCGGACGAACCCTTCCAGTCCCGCATTGGCCATGCTGATTGCGCAGCTGCCTTTCATGGGTTCCTGGCTGAGCACGCCGCTGGTGAGCGTGAATGATCCATGGTTGGTCACGAACGGTCTGCCGATCCGCACGAGATTCGCCTGGCCCATCAGTTTGTTCTTCAGGCCGATGAAATAGTCGTCGTAGGTCAGGTCGTCCAGACTCGCGAACTTGGCGATCCCGGCGGTGCTCACGACTGCGTCGCAGGTACCGATGGTTTTGAAGAGGCTGGTGATGGAGTCCGGCGAGGCCAGATCCACCTGATACGTTCCCCTCTTGTGTCCCACCGTCACCACATCGTGCCGCGTCGAGAGTAGCCTTACGACGGCGGATCCGATGGTACCCGTTCCTCCGATCACAATCACCCGCATCCCGAACCTCCCTTGTTCATGAATGACCGAGTGTAGTCATGGGGCTCTGTGCGGCGCAAGAGTCGTTTACTCGGGACTGTCGATGACGTATTGCGCTCTGGCCGAGGATTCTGTGGCCGGCTGAATGTGGCGGCAAGGGGGAATGTCCGCCTGTAGGCGTCGCAAGAGCACGGTGATTTTCATGTTGGACGGAACCTCGCAGAGCCACACGTGCATGCCCGATTCGAGATCGTCGAAGTGTCGCTGGACGGAAAACCCGGGTTTCTCCATGAAATAGGCGGAGAGAAATCCGTTGATGGCCTGCACGGTCCAGGGATGGTCTTTGATATATCGGTAGGTGAGTTGAAGTTCTACGACCTGATTGACTGGCTCTGCATCCATGTGGGCGGTGCTCCTCGCTGAAGGTGACGGCGCACTCTAACAAATTTAGGAGGATCTTTTCCTGGTATGTCACTGCTTGCCTGAAGCGGCCCGATCCATCGCGCGGATCGTTGCGGGCGTCAAGACCTTAGTGGTCACGGCCGTTCAGCCGTATTGGCAGAGACGTGGATCCGTGGTAGAGCTGGGGCGTTGAATACAATGGAGTACGAACCCAAAGGGAATCAGGTCTTGCGATCGCACATGCCGCAATTCCCGTCGGACTCTGTGAGTCAGTGGCCGGCTGGGTTCTGCGCATTCTAAGCGCTCGCCGCTGGTGTCCTGGTGTGTTCACGGGCACAATCGGTACAATGCGCCACAGCGTGATGCGGGGTAACCGGGGTGGTTCACGAGGGGACTGTGCGATGGCAAGACCTTGTATCTGTAAAGGAGGTCTTGCATCATGGCACGACGGGAGCGGGACAGATCGCAAAGATCCGGGTCTGGAAGTCGGAAGACCGTGGGTCAGCTCGGGTCGTCCCGTTCCTCCGGTCACCAACCCGAACAGTTGAGAGGGCCTCGAGCCCGCATTGTGCAAGGACGGGCGACACGGAGGTGCACCATGAGCGCAGCCATCTTTGTCGGCATGGATATCTCGCAAGCCTGTGTCGATGTAGCGGTCCACCCCGGGACCGCCTTCCAGATTTCGCATGACGAACGAGGAATTGCAGAGGCGGTGGAGCGACTTTACGCGGTGCAGCCCACGTTGATTGTGCTCGAAGCGACGGGTGGCCTCGAAGTGCCGCTGGCGGGAGCGCTCGCGGCCGCCGCCTTACCGGTCGTCGTGGTCAATCCTCGGCAGGTGCGGGACTTTGCCCGGGCCACCGGGCAGCTCGCCAAGACCGATCGGCTTGATGCCCAGATCCTTGCGCGGTTCGCCGAGGCCATTCGGCCTCCGGTTCGTCCCGTACCGGATGAACAGACCCAGGCCTTGGCGGCCCTTGTGGCGCGTCGTCGGCAGCTGATCGAGATGCTCACCGCCGAAAAGAATCGGCTGCGCCTGGCGGCCCGGCCCATCCAGCAACGAGTGCAGGCGCACATCACCTGGCTGGAGAAGGAACTCGCCGCCACCAATACCGATCTCACGGCGACGATGTGCGAGAGTCCCGTGTGGCGCGAGAAAGACGAGGTGTTGCGGAGTGTGCCGGGTGTGGGCCCAGTCCTCACCACCACGCTCTTCGCCAACCTCCCTGAGTTGAGTACCTTGACGCGCAAAGAAGTGGCCGCGTTAGCGGGCGTCGCGCCGTTCCCACGTGACAGTGGGACGCTCAAAGGGCGGCACGCGATTGGGGGCGGCCGCGCCCACGTGCGAGCGGCCCTCTACATGGCGGCCTTGGTGGCCACACGAAGGAACCCGGTGATTCGCACGTTCTATCAGCGCCTCTGTCAGGCCGGGAAAGCAAAGAAGCTGGCGCTCACGGCCTGCATGCGGAAACTGCTCACGATTCTCAATGCCATGATAAAAAACCGAACCCCGTGGCGTGAATCGGTCAGTCAGCCCGCTTGATTTTTAAGACAGTTGCTGGCCCCATCTCTCTCAAACTTCCGCATTGACGCTATCAAGAAGGCTTTCAAGAAGTTATGAGGCTTTCCTTCGTTGGTCTGCTCAGCGTTTTCCATGTGTTAGTCTCCGCGGCTATATATGCACAGGAGCCTAGTTCTTTGAGCCTGTCCGTCTTCCTCTCGAAGAAAGGGAGCGAACGGTATTCGATAGAAATTCAATTGAAAAACACCTCCGATCAAAAGGCGACCGTACAAAATTTGGATCTTCCATGGATTCCTCCCAATGAAATGATTTTTGTGAACAAGGCATACCGATTGGATAAGGCACACACGCCGTTGGCAAAGTTTGGGCCTATGGCGGACTATATGCATGTTCCACACGTATTGGACCCAGGTCAAACGATTCGCGGTGCAATCGATTTGAACGTGGTGTTCCCAACTCTCGCAGAAGAGATAAGGAGGTTTGGAGTTACTGTTGAGTGGGCCTGCAGATCAAAGACGGTGGCGTTTCAGTGCCAAGAAGGGAGCGGTGGACAATTTACCATTCCACCAAAAAGCAAACGCAAATCAACTGCCCCTCATTCCCCAACCTTTCCATCGATGAAGTGACAGCCACCTACCCCTGTGCTGGGCTTTGCGTTCATTGCCTTCTCGTGCTTTGGTCTATGGAATGGCTTCAGCAAATAGATCACTTCCAGAGGTGGCTTGATCGATCCTTTGGACGCATCCGAGACCCCAAAGGCAATCTCACGCAGATCGCCTATGATGCCAAGGGCAACCCGCTCACCATCACCGACGCGCTGAACCAGGTGACCACGTTCACCTACAACCCTCAGGGCCTGCTCCTCACCACCAAGGATGCCCTCAATCAGACCACCACGTTCACCTACGACGCGCTGGGCCGACTGCTGACCACGACCGATCCGCTGAACCGCACGACCACGCTGACCTACGATGCGGCGGGCAACGTCGCGACCAGCACCGACGCCCTGAACCGGACGACCACGTTCACCTATGATGCAAAAAACCGCCTGGTCGAGATACGAGATACGAACGACGGGCGGACGACCTACACCTATGACGGGAACGGCAATTTGCTCACGAGAATCACGCCCAAGAACGAGACCATCAGCTTCGCCTAGGACGCCGTAAACCAATTACTCAGCAAGACCCTGCCGGGCAGACAGGTCACGAGCTACCTCTATGATCTCTCCGGCAACGTGACCACCGTGACCGATCCGGATAGCGTACTGACCATGACTTATGACCTGGCGAAGGCCTGCGCATGAAGTGAGCCAGTTGGGTCCGGATGAGGGTTAGCGGGGTGGTTTAGGCAGGCGCCGGGACCGTTGGGCGCCGAGTGCGAATTCCAGCGCGGCTTCGAGGCGAATCACACGCGCGTTGAGGTCTTCGATATGCGATTGCTGTTTGGCTACCGTGGTGCTGAGTCGGTCCACTTTGTCGTTCAGTTTGATGGTGTTGGCAAAAGCATCCCATACGCGCTCGGTGAGCCCCATCGTTATCCTTTCTTGGAAGTCCTGGCGAGCGCCTGCATGCGCGCTTCCGACTCCGCCACCAAGGCGAGGGTTTTGTCGATCGAGCGAATGGTTTTCTTCGTCTCCAGGATGACTCGCTTGGCCATGTGATCCAACAGCGCTGGATCGTCGGCCGGAGCATAGCGTTCGCCGCCCTCTCGCAGGAGTTCCGCCATAGTGAGGTTGGCGGCTTTCGCCTTTTGCGCGAGCCGACGTTTCTGGCTGGGGCTCATGAGGACTGGAACTTGAATCATTGTAGATGCCATGTGAGCCTCCCTCGAGCGCGATATATAGATGCTATATATCATACAAACGGAAGGGCTGTCGATGAGATCGGGATGGTAGGAGTGCCGGTGGACTCAGGGTCGTGCCGGTGTTTCCGTCACACGAGCAGGGGCCTGACAAGTGCCTGCAGTCTCTCACCCAGCCCAGCACCACGGCGACCCTGTGGCCGAACGTGCCGGGTCGCGTGGCCGGACCATGGCAGCGCCGCCGATCCCGCGTGCGGCAGGACAGGCACGCTCCGACTGGCACGACCTTCGATCATTGGAACATTGAGACCGTCGTGAGGATCTGTGTAAGGTACGGCGTGGAGGACTTCACGTCATGCTGACTGCCTACAATCAGGTGCCGATTCCCTCGTTCATGTACGGAACCGCTTGGAAAAAAGAGGCCACGACTCAGTTGGTACTGAAGGCCGTGGCCGCCGGGTTCACGGCGATCGATACGGCCAATCAGTTGATCCACTATCAGGAAGCGCTGGTCGGGGAGGCGTTGCTGGATCTGGCGAAGCAGGGCACGCCGCGTGAGCGGTTGTTCGTGCAGACCAAGTTCACGCCGCTCAACGGCCAGGACCATCGCAGGCCCTACGATGCCCAAGCCGATCTCACCACCCAGGTGAAACAATCCTTCGACAGTTCCCTCGCCCATCTCCACACCGACTATCTCGATTCCTATGTCTTGCACGGC
>DAONAB010000166.1:0-7282 GCA_035400805.1 Nitrospira sp.
GCCCGCCTGTGTATAGTCTGGCTCGCTTTTCCCTGTTGGAAATGACCGAATGCTCGGCCGTCTTGCGTCAGCTCGGGGAGCAGTCACGTTCGTTGCAGGAAGCGGCGTCGAGGGCGGTGAACTATCTCTTCGACACACTCGGTGATCCGGAAACAGGACAGCGCGATTGTGTCCTTGTCCGGTGCTTCAAAACTATTTCCTACAGCCGGTTGGATGCCGAACATCAGCAGCTTGTCCGAGAGAGGCTCGGCGGGATCACGCCGTTCCCGGACTTGCGTTGCTTCACCCTCGTGTCTTCTACGGGAGCAGAGCCGGATTGGAATCGGGTTGAACGCTCTCACCGGTATCGTGTGATTCCGATGGTCAGCGCCGATTTCGTGAAACAGTTCCCGATGTTTTCGCAACTCCTACATCAGTTTGGTGTCTCCACTGAGTTCGACGTGCGAGCGGATGGGGAATGGCTGGTCGATTTGGAAGAGAAGACCTACAACGTGTTTTATGTGCCCGATGCCGTGGGTAGTCCCTATGTGCCAGTGCAGGAGGGGTTTGTTGGGAAGTACGGCGTGAAGTCGGTGTTGTGTTTCGGCGGGATGTTGCCGTCGCGGGATTTGTTCGCCGTGATTTTGTTCTCTAAGACGCCGGTGCCGCGCGAGACTGCGGCGCTGTGCAAATCCCTCGCCCTCAGTTTGAAAACCTCGCTGTTAGCGTTCGATGAAGCCTCTTCTCCGGATCATGGCGTCAACCAGCAATCAGGATCGGAGTGTGAGCCGTCGGCAAGTCTTCGGCATCAATCCCGCTTGGCGGTCGCGGAACAGTTACTTCGAGTCTATGAAGATGCGGTCCGGACACAATCGGCGGGCATCGTCCAGGCGCAACAGGCGCTCCACGACCGGGCTGCGGCGCTGGAACGGTCCGAACAGGCGTTAAATGAGCAGACCCGCATCGTCAATTCGGTGTTGCGAAGCATGGGAGACGGAGTCGTCGTCACGGATGCCACGGGGCAACTGGTCGTGGCGAACCCCGCAGTGGAAAGTATTCTAGGCTTTTCACCCGGAGACATTCCGCCGATCGACTGGGTGGAGCGGTATGAATTCTTTCATGGCGACACCGCGACGCCGTTTCAGCGTGATGAGTGGCCGTTGGCGCGCGCATTGCGCGGCGAAAAAGTCGATTGGCTCGAAGTCTACATGCGCGCTTCGCAGGGTGTGCCGGGGCGATGGGTCAGTATCAATGCCAGACCCATCAGGGATGATGCAGGAGTGTTATGCGGGACCGTGGTGGTATTTCACGACATCACCTGGCTCAAGCGGGCGCAGGATGCGTTGTTTGAATCGGAATATCGATTCCGGAGTCTGGTGGAAGGGGCACGGGATATTATTTTCACGCTTTCGGCTGATACGACTATGACCTCTCTCAACCAGGCGTTTGAGACGGTGACCAACTGGTCCCGTTCGCAATGGATCGGCGAGCCGCTGGCCACGCTTCTGCATCCCGACGATGCCGGCTTTTGTCAGGATGTGTTGCAGGCGATTCTCGAGCGCGGAACTCCGCTGACCTGTTCCATGCAGATCAGTACGAAACAAGGCGGCTATGTGACAGGGGAGTTCGTCGGCACGCCGCAACTGCGTCAGGGACGCGTCGTCGGCGTCCTGGGGATCATCCGCGATGTGACTGAGCGGCGCCGGATCGAAGATGCGCTTCGAGTCAGCGAAGAACGGCTTCGGTCGATCGTGCAATCAACCAAGGACGCCATTGTGCTCGTCAACGCCCTCATGAAAGTGGCGTTCTGGAACAAGGGGGCGGAGGCGACGTTTGGGTACTCGGCGGAAGAAATTATCGGACAGCCGGTCACGATGATCATTCCGGAGCAGTATCACGAGGAGCTCGAACGGAACGTTCAGCGGGTGCGTGTGTTGGAACGCGTTCACGCAACCAGCAAGACGCTTGAACTCGTCGGCCGCCGCAAGCAAGGGGACGAGTTTCCCTTGGAGTTGAGCGTGACGTCCTGGAAGGGGAAATCCGATCTCTTTTTCACCATCATCATGCGCGATATCAGCGAGCGGCGGACGGCGGAGGAGCAACTGGATCGCCTGCACTACCACAATCAAGTGGTCTTAAATGCTGCGGGAGAGGGTATCTACGGTGTGGACCGCGAGGGGCGTTTGACGTTCGTGAATCCGGCGGCGGCCAAAATGTTCGGGTGGGAGGCGGAGTCCATGATCGGCCGATCGCTCCATGACGTGGTGTTCCCCCCTGATCTCTGTGAGAGACCATTTGGTGACCTGCGTTGTCCGATCGTGGAGACGATTCAGGACGGGAAGATTCGCGAGCAGGTCGACAGCGCATTCTGGCGCAAGGACGGAACGAGTTTTTCTGTAGAATATGTGAGTACGCCCATTTCAGAGCGGGGAGACCTAATCGGCGCCGTCGTTGTCTTCAAAGATACGACGGATCGAAAGCGCGCCGAGGCGCAGTTACAGGATTCCCTTCGCCGGCTGCGAAAGCTCTCGGGACGGATGGAGGGGATTCGTGAGGAAGAGCGCGGGCGGATTGCGCGGGAGTTACACGACGAACTGGGCGTCGGCCTGACGTGCCTCAAGATCGATTTGTCGCGCTTGGGCGGTCTGTTGGGAGAGCGGCTGGTTCCGAGCGACCGTGCCAAGGTCGAGGACAAAATTCGTGGCATGAAGGAGCAGGTCGACAGCACGATCACCTCCGTGCAGCGGATCGTGGCAGAATTGCGCCCGGGCGTGTTGGACGATCTGGGGCTGGTCGCGGCGATCGAATGGCAGTGCCGCGATTTTCAGCGCCGTACCGGGATTCCGTGCCACTGCGTGGTCAGCCATGAGGATTTGCGGGTGGACCCGGAACAGGCTACCGCCGTCTTTCGCATTTGTCAGGAAGCGTTGACCAATGTCACTCGCCATGCCCAGGCGACAGAAGTCCACGTGCGGTTGGAAGACCAGGGCGTGGGGCTGTTGCTCCAGGTTGGTGACAACGGGCGTGGAATCCCTCAGGATCGACTGGCCGATGCGCGATCCTTCGGCTTGCTGGGAATGCGGGAGCGCGCCGGCCTACTGGGTGGGGATGTGCAGATTGACACGCTCGAAGGAAACGGAACGACCATTACGTTGCAATTGCCCCGTTAAAGAAAGGATACGGCATGATGGAGGGAACGATGCGAAATACAGCGACCGTGCGGATTCTGGTAGTCGACGATCATCCCTCCTTTCGGCGCGGGGTGAAGGACATTCTCGAAGAAGGCTTCGAAGGGGCCAGTATGGCGGAATGCGGAAACGCTCAGGAGATGCTGGATCACGTTCGTGAGCAGGCGTACGATCTGGTCGTCATGGACATCAGCATGCCGGGACGGAGCGGACCGGAGGTCCTGAAGGAACTCAAGCAACTGGCGCCCACGTTGCCGGTCTTGATTTTGAGCATGCACCCCGAAGATCAGTACGCCATCCGGATGTTCAAAGCCGGCGCGGCAGGTTATCTCACGAAGGCGAGTGCGCCGGAAGAGTTAGTCCATGCGGCGAAGAAGGTCATGGCGGGTGGGCAATATGTCAGTGCGTCGGTAGGGGAAGCGCTGGCATTAACCGTGCGAACCGGGGTCGATAAGCTGCCGCATGAGCGATTGTCTGATCGAGAGTATGAAGTGCTGTGCCTTATCGCCTCAGGGCAAACCGTTAGCGATATCGCGGAAAGCATTCACCTGAGCGTCACGACGATCAGCACCTATCGTGCGAGAATCCTCGACAAAATGAACTTGAAGAATAATGCCGAGCTGACTCGCTATGCGTTGCAACACGGTCTCGTCGTCTGATGGCACGGCTGAGTCCTGATTTGTAGATCTAACGACGACGTGTAGACGGTGTTTTATTGTGACACACGAATCGCGCCTCTATTGATAGCCTCCTCGACCATCCGGGCCTATGCTCTCCGAGATGACGAGGGCCTGGATCTCTAATACCACGACATTAGTGGCCCTATTTGACGCGGCGCAAGGCCATGCGGCTGCGGAGCGTTCCTCCGTGGATCGACGGACAGGGTCGTTTCGTGAAGGCTGGTCGGATCTCCTGACGAAACTGAGCCCGCGAGAAGCCGCGATGTTGCAGGACCTCACCTGGTGGGGACCGCAAATGAAGCAGCGACTGGTTCAACTCGCGAATCTGCACGCCACAACCTGATCCGATCCAATTGTGGGGGAACCTATGGTGCAACCAACGGGCGGGAAGGGTGTACGCTCCGGAAAACGGCCGACGGTCGCGGTGATCTACAAAGATGTGACCAGCGGATATCGCTACGCCGACTGGCTCGCGCGACACGGCTACCAAGCCACGATGACATCTGCTGTCCCGCAATTGGAGCACCATCTGAAAGAATTACGTCCCGATGTGATTGTGGTGGGACTGTCATCGTTCTCCACGCCTCTCCAGACGGCTGTTCCCCGTCTGAAACAAACCTGCCCGCAAGTGCCGATCATTGCCATGCTGGACCGGAGCACTCAGGAACCGAACGAAACCTTGCCGGCACTGGCGAGGGCGTTCGGCGTCGATGTGTTTATGTGCGACTCGCTCGATCCGCCGTCGACGCTTTCGTAAGGAGCTGTCATGCGGGCCTGAGCCGCACCCTTATCCTGCAGTCCGTGAGACGATGGTATGCCTGACCGGCGCCGTAGTCTTACCAGCCGAAAGGAGCCGATCGTGGCGAAACATAACGTATTGGTGGTGGGGCCTGATGAGGCGACCATTTCCACAGTGCAGGCCCTGCTTCAGGACCAGTTCGAGGTTTCGACCGCTATGTGGACGACCGACGTGCTGTTGCCCATTCACGAGCAGTCCCCTCCGGTCATGCTTCTGGATATCGATTCGCCGTCACACCCGTCTGCCGAAGGAGGGTTGAATGTTCTTCAGAAATTGCGTCAGACCGGATATGTCGGCAAAGTGATCGCCTACACGGGGCAACCGGAACGCAGCGTGGCGGTGCGCGCCGTGCAGTGCGGCGCATGTGATGTCCTGGCCAAGTCTCTGGATGGAGTTCAATTGCAACAGAGTATAGAGCGCGTTGCGCGGCTCGCCGATTTGGAGCAGGAGGCTCGGGGCACGATGGCGGTCCGTGGACCGGAAGAATTCAGTGGCATGCTCGGCATGAGTGCCAGTATCAACCGGATTTTTGATGCGATTCGAAAAGTGTCGACCAGCGATGTGCCAATTTTGATCACCGGGGAAAGCGGGACGGGCAAAGAACTCACTGCGCGTGCCATTCATGCGCGAGGATTGCGCAGGCAGGGCCCGTTCATTCCGATCAACTGCGGAGCTATTCCTGAAAGTCTCCTGGAATCGGAGCTCTTTGGCTATGAGCGGGGAGCATTTACGGGCGCCGTCGCTCAGAAAAAGGGAAAGGTCGAGTTTGCCCAGGGCGGGACCTTGTTCCTCGATGAGGTGGGTGAACTTCCCAACGCGCTGCAGGTCAAGCTGCTCCGGTTTCTTCAGGAGCACACCTTTGAGCGAGTCGGCGGGCATCAGGCGATCGAAATGAACGTGCGGATCATTGCCGCCACCAATGTGAACTTGAAGGAAGCCATCGAGAAGGGGACTTTTCGAGAGGACCTGTATTATCGGCTTGGCGTAGTGCACATCAACTTGCCTCCATTGCGGGAGCGGGGTGAGGATGTGTCGCTGATTGCCATGGCGTTTTTGCGGCAGGCCGCCGCTCACTACCATAAACCTTTGTACGGGTTTACCCGTGAGGCTCTGGAGGCCATGCAGGCCTACTCATGGCCGGGGAATGTGCGTGAGTTATCCAACCGGATCGGGCGCGCCGTGGTCATGGCGGAAGGCACGCATATCACCGCGGCCGATATCGATTTGCCTCGCCAGGCCGCGCCGCAAGACGACGGCTCCATTTCTCTGAAGGTCAATCAACAGCGGATCGAAACAGACCTGATCATGAAAGCGTTCACGCTGTCACAGGGAAATTTGAGTCGGGCCGCCCAGGAGTTGGGCATTAGCCGCTCCACGCTGTACCGGCGACTGCGCCAATATGGCATGGAACGATCGCTTGAGGCGCGCCGGGTTCCCCCTGTGTCACCGCGCGCGTCGATGACGGAGCATTGATCACTCTTGGAAGTGGTGTCGGCGGGGATCGCATCACATGAACCAGGCGGCGACGCTGTGGCAGCGACACGTCGCTCAGGCGTGTTAATTGGTTGACCGCTTCTTCGGTATTTGTTAAGAAGAAGAGTCTTCAGTATCTGCTGGCCTGGTTCCTTCCGAGGTATCGTCAGCCCTTTGGTACACCTGTGTGTCGTCGTGCAGTCTGCCTCAGCCAACTGAAGCGGGCGCCCTAGTAGTCCTGTGCCATGAAAAGTGGTCAGAGGGCAACGGCGAATGGTGCCCGTATGTTCCCCTGGGAGAAGCATTGATGCCATCTGAGGCCCTCTCGCTGTCGAGTCGACGGGACTTTTTGCGTACGGTCACCGTGGGCACCGCGCTCTTGGTTGCCAATCTGGCTCTTCCTGCAAGAGCGCGCGCATCGCGACTCCCAACCGGGCGCATCAGCTTATTCAATCTGCAGACCGAAGAACGCTTGTCGGTCACATTCCGGACTGATGACGGCGCATACGATCAGGCCGCACTTGACGAGCTCAATCATTTTCTCCGGTGTCACCATACGAATGAAACGACGACGATGGATGTGCAGCTGATCGAATTCGTGACGCTCGTTCAGCAGCGGATCGGCGGCCGCCGGGACATTCATATCGTATCTGCCTACCGTTCTCAGGAATATAATGAACAGCTCATTAGAATGGGCACTCGTGCGGCGCGCCATAGTTTCCATGTGTCGGGGCAGGCGGTCGATGTGCAGATCCCCGGGGTGTCCCTGCGAACTGTGCGGGAGGTCGCTTTGCGACTGGGCTGCGGCGGCGTGGGTTATTATCCACGCGGAAAATTTGTGCACCTCGATTCAGGTCCCTTCCGGCATTGGTAGTCAGTGCGTGTATCGTGCTCCTGTCCCTCCATCTTTCCCTCGATCATGTCCCGGGAACAATCCGATAAATTCCCCGGCAGCTTGCTTTGAGCTTCCGCTATTCGCATGACCCAGCGCTGCGCGCGTGCTAGGGTGGTGGAAGTCGGAGCGATCCTCGCGAAGCCCCTTGCGCTTGGCGCGAGTGAATTTACGTGCGATGATTCGCCCGGGCTCCGATCGAGAGCATTCCCATAAGAACCGTCCGGAAAGGAGTCTGGCGCCATGCATGTCACCAAGGGAGATGTCGTCT
>DAONAB010000167.1:0-5973 GCA_035400805.1 Nitrospira sp.
TGCGCTTGGCGAGGTTGAATTTACGTGCGATGATTCACCCGGGTTCCGATCGGGAGCATCCTCATAAAAACCGTCCGGAAAGGAGTCTGGCGCCATGCATGTCACCAAGGGAGATGTCGTCTCCGTCGAATACACCATTCGTCTCGACGATGAGCAGATCGTTGATACGACAGTCGGAGAGGCTCCGCTGGTCTATACCCATGGGCAGAATGAACTCTTGCGGGGGTTGGAGGCTGGACTCGAGGGCATGGCAGTAGGCGCGGCCAAACGCGTCACTGTTCCGCCGGCGGACGGGTATGGCGAGACGCATCCGGAGGGGTTTTTCGAAGTCCAGAGGGATCGTGTGCCGCTGGACGCTCAACGTGTCGGGGCCAAACTGGAGACGACGGCTCCTGACGGGAGGGTGGTTTTTCCCTATGTGGCCGAGATCAGGCCAGAGGTCATTGTCTTGGACCTCAACCATCCGCTTGCGGGGAAGACCTTAGTGTTCGATGTCCGAGTGATCAATATCCAGCGGGAAGAAAGCCGACTCCCGGATGGAGTCGCGCCAGCACAGAAGGCGGAAGCTTAACCGACGAGATCAGGATTCATCTTGGCCATGGATTGAACCGAAGTGGCCTTGATTTCGTTGTAGACAATTGCCCGACCGGCCTGGCGTAGCCGGCTGAAAATCCCTTCAACCACGACGTAGTCACCCTCTCGAACATCCGCCTTTCCCAGACCCACCACCTTCACCGTTCCGGCGGTGTCTTGCAAAAGAAAGCCGAAGGCCGGCTGACCGTCACGATTGGTCGCGAGCTGAAAACTGCTTACGCGTCCACTGACGGTGACGACTTGATGGTTGTAATGATCGGGATGGGCTAGAAGCTCTGTGACTTCTACGAGAGCCGCAGCGGTAAGCGGCGCAACCGGCATGGCCAGCAGGCACAATAGGAACATGCATAACGTCAGTGCCGAACCTCTCGGGATCGGTCGAAAAGAAATCATGTCATGATCTTTCTGCATCATAGGTGAATTATACAAAATTCACTCCGCGCTGAGAAGTCGGTTGCGAAAGAAAATCTCACTCTGTCCTGCAGCCGGCCGCTGTTCAACAACGGATCATGCCGCTGCCGACAGAAGGTTATCGCTGAAGATCGTTGTGTAACTCTCCGATGAAACTGGTGAGGACATGCTGTTGCATCTGTCCCATTTCTTCTGTCGTTGGTTGAGCTGCTTCGGCAGTGAGTTCCGGGGCATCCTTGGGAGTCGGCGCAGTGCGGGCCAGCAGTTCCTCTTCAAGGGCGTCCGGGCTGGAATCAATCTCTGACAGCACTGCCAGCAGCCGCTGCAAGCCGAACACGGACCGCGTGTTTTCAGAGTGCACGGCATTGGAACTGGCGCCATGCACGAGTGATAACCAGAACTTGGCTTCCAGGTCTTCCCCGAGGGTCCCATAGGCGAATGTCCGGAGTTTCTCCACCAGCGCTTCTTCGGTTCGCTCAAGCCCGTCATAGAGGGCGATGGATCGTTCAACCGGTCGTTCCCCTAATACGGAGAGCGTTTCTTTCCAGAGATCGAGCGCTCCGGTCGCCGGGACGGCCTGGGGTGAAACCTTTTGCAGGGTCGTTTGAATGGCGTGAAGATATTGATGAAGATGTTTCACTTTTCGGCCGGCGAGACTCCCGGCAGGGATGCCCCAAATATGGCCGATCTCGTGATCCTGCAATGGCGCGGCATTGATCGACTTCCATTCGCGGTCCGAGACTTCGAGGCGCTTCTTGTACTTTTCAATCAAGCGGAGTTGCGCCTGGATCTCCAGGCCAAGCCTGGCTTCCTGATAGGCCTCGGCGGAAATTTCGTTATCGTCCCATCGCCGATTTAATTGTCGGATGGCTGGCTTGGGAACCGCTGCGCGTGCACCTTGCTTGATCGCATCTACGGCCTCAGTCTCAAGCTTGTAACGGGTGCGCAGGAGGTCGGTAGCCGTCCGAACCATTCCATCGGCCAGGGCGATCATGCCCTTCATGGCTTCCATTTGCAGCCAGAGACGCTCCCGTCGCAGCCGAACCCGGCGCCGATACTCATCTCTTCGATTGGTCACATCCCGCAACGCGTCCTGTTTGACCATCTGGTGGATCGGTTTCGAGCCGGCCACGCAGCGCGGGTCCGGCCGGTCGGCCGCGATATAGCTGATTTCCTCTGGCGTGATGTCAAAATGCTGCAAGAGCAGCAGCTTGAGCATGACCCGGCCCTGAATCGGCGCCTGTTCGATAGTGGAGGCAATAAGTTCCGAGGTGAGTAACGCGGACATGGTGTGGCCTCTCTGCGAGGTAAAAGGTTCGCTCAGGCCGTGCCCTGATGGCTGTTTTCAAGGTAGACCGCGACGTATTCTCGAATGTGCTGGATGCTGCCGCTGACGAACAATTCTCGCGGGATTTCGACGCGCACCAGCTTAGCCGGGTCGACCCCGCGATCGGTCGCATATTCTTCGTCGATATACAAGGTCACAGAACCGTCAGGATGGCGAATCGCATAGACCGCGTTGTTTTCGGCCATTGGAGCTGCTCCGGCTGAGGATGGAGAATAGTATCGGTATTACAGGTAACACAGGCTCGAGCCGAGTGTCAAAATGCGGTCCTCTGGACCGAGGAACGGGTCAACGCTGGAACATTCGCCGTCGCCAGAGGATGTAGGTGGTGAAGGCGATGAGGGCGATCAGGAGGGTGTTTCGAATTCGACCCGGCCCGAAGCAGGTCAAGTTGACGAGCGCATTGGTGGTTCCGTAGGCGGCATAGACCAAATACACCAGCAGGGCCCATTTTTTGACGCGCAAAAAGCCGTATCCGACCCAGGTATGGAGAAACGGTGACAGCGCCTTGGTCACGAAGCCTGCCGCTCCGTCCAACTTTGTACAAAAAAACGGCAACAGATAGTCGGGATTCTTGGCGATGATGATGGCATCGTTGGCGGCGCTGATCAGGAAGAGAAGGCCGAGGAACCGGATATCATGCCCTTCCTCCCAGGCGTGCCGGGCGGTTCGCACGAGGTCGGAGCCCGATGCAGCCGGTCCGAGCGCGGCGTCGTAGCTCTGAAGCGCCCACCAGGGAAGCGCCAGCAGCATAAAGAAGAAGACTTCCGCGGCTCGACCGGATACCCGTCCCAGGGCCACACTCAGCATGATGAGGAGAATGGTGATCGTGCCGTAGAACGCGGCGGCTCTCGCCCGCCCGCGGAGCAGGTGGCCTAGTCCTGGCAGAAGCGCTGAGCACAAGGCTGCCCGATGATCAAAGGCCGGGCGAGTCTGAGTGTCTACGGACATGGAGGTGAGGGATACGGTGTGTGATGGCTTACCGAGGGTAAAACGTACACGGCCCTCGATCACCTGATCGAAGGCCGTGCAAACTGTCCGGGGTATGAGTGGATCTTACCCACCGAGCGTGTCTAATGCTTCTTTCAAACTCTTGCGGATGCAGGTGAAGATCGGCGTGTCCCGTAAGGTATATCGGCTGCCCTCGGTTTCCCGCAGCGCCATGACGAGATCCAGGAAGTCTTCCGGCTTGTCGCTCTCAAAGGCCACCACCCATTCCTGGTCGTCGAGACCGAACGAGTAGGTGGTATTCAGCTTGACCGAAGGGAAGCGATGGCCGACTTCAATGTGTTCGTCCATCATGCCCTGTCGCGCAGCCTTCGTGAGCAGGAACCATTCGCGTGTCTTCACGAACGGATAGACGAAAATGTACTTCGCCTTGCCCGGGACCACGGTCAGCCGTTTGCTTTCCTGATTCTCATGGGTGTGATTGTCGACATAAATGGAGCGCTTGGTGATCGCCAGGTACGAATAGGGGTTGATCAGATACTTGCCCAATCCGGACGCCAGGATTTTGGTGCTCATTTCCTGGAACAGTTCGAGCTCGTAGCTGATACGCCAGAGCATCAAGTCGCAGTCGCCGCGAATACCGACGGTCGTGTATGCGATGACGAGCACTTTACCCTGGTATTCCTCCACGGCGCGGAGGAACTCCTGCTTTCCGCGCGTGCGCTCATCTTCGGGAAGCCGACGCCAGGCCGGATCAAATTTATAGAAGGTGAAATTCACGTACTGACGGCGTGGCGCTTGTTCGGGGCTGGACATGAGGAACCCTCCAGGCAACTTCTTGATAATGTAAAAGAATAAGAGTTAGCTCTTTAGCATTTCGTCTCCTAGGCTGTCAACCGATCGCGGGGTGTGTACGGTGCGAATTGACAGGCCCCAAGCGATCTGGTACTGGCTCCCTATCATGCGTAGCATTCGACGCTGGTGTGCCGGTGTCACCCTCGTGTTCTACCTGCTCGTCGTCGCAGGGATGAGCCTGCCCGCTGTGTCGCTTGCCATTGAAGTGCAGCCGACTCCCGAACATATTCAAGCCACGGTGGAACGGGGGAAGGCCGCTGCCGCCCAGGGCGTTTCTCCGGATCAGCTGCATACCTGGTTCGGTGCCAAAGAAGATCTGGCTCCGCGCGGATTCATCATGACCAAGTTGGGCAGTCTGCTGGTCATGGCCAATCACTTATCCTTGCGAGCGCTGTCTCCCACCGAGGAGGATATCGCGCAGGTGATGGCGAACGGTCATCTCCTGGTCAACGTCGTGCTGTTCGGCGAGCGCGTGAACTTCGCCGCCGACAGTTATATCGTGCTGGAGCAGGCCGGGCGGACGGTGAAACCTTCTTCGGTTCGGTTCGATGCGCGGGGAGATCGCACCGCCGTTTGGCCTCAACAGCCGGCGTATCGCGCGAAAGTGATTGCCCAATTCCCCTACGCCGATCTCGATCCGCATGCGAAGACGACCCTGACCGTGTTCCCGTCCGGCGGCGGGCAAGTCGCCTTCGAACTGGATTTCGCCCATATCGAATAATGTGCAATTCTCTCAACGTCTCCTCAGAACATAAAGGTTGATCCTGCATGAACAAGTCGAAAGCCTGGACGGCTGAAACCATTGCGATCGGATCCGAGCTCCTGCTCGGTGGCCGGATGGATACCAATTCCCTCTTTATTGCTGATCGTCTGGCGGCATGCGGGGTGGAACTTCGATACAAGTCGATTGTCGGTGATGAGTTGTCCGATATCGTGGCTGTGCTCAAGACGGCGGCAAGACGCGCGCGGGTGGTGATCATCACGGGCGGGTTGGGGCCAACGATCGACGACCTCACGCGTGAGGCCGTCGCACAGGCCACAGGTCAACGTCTGCACCGCCGAAAGACGGCATTGGATGCAATGACCGCTCGGTTGGCGGAGTGGGGCCGAACGCCGACGAAGGCGCAGTTGCGACAGGCCATGATCCCTGCCGGCGCGGACATTCTTTCGAATCCGGTCGGGACGGCGCCGGGGTTCATATTGATCTGGAAAGGCACACTCTTCGCGGCCTTGCCCGGCGTGCCACGTGAGATGGAGCCGATGGTTCATGACGGGGTCTTGCCGCGCCTGCAGGCCTGGATCGGTACGCACAAGGGGAACCCTGCCACTCCCGTGATTCGGCGGGTCCTGCATACCTCCGGTGTGCCGGAATCAGTCGTCGATCAGAGGTTGGAGGGATTGCTTCCGGACGGGACGGCGATTCAACTCGGAATTTATGCGTCTCCCATGGAAGTCATGGTGTCGCTCACGGGGCCGGATAAGGAGTCGGGGCCTGTCACGACCGACCGCTTGTTCGAAGAAGCGAAAACCAGGCTTGGTGACATTCTGTATGGGGAGGGGAACGACACGATGGAATCGGTGGTCGGCCGGCTACTGACCGACCAACACAAAACCCTGGCCTTGGCCGAATCGTGCACCGGTGGATTGATCGGCCATCGGCTGACGCAGATATCCGGATCCTCAGCGTACGTGGATCGGGGCGTTGTGAGTTACAGCAATCGCGCGAAAGTGGAGTTGTTGGGCGTGTCGCCGGAGCTTCTCGACCGGCATGGCGCGGTCAGTGCTGAAGTGGCGGCAGCGATGGCGCGGGGCATTCGTGA
>DAONAB010000167.1:6073-7279 GCA_035400805.1 Nitrospira sp.
GGATGATCAGGGCGTTTCTGGCCGTCGAATTGCCGCCGGATTTTCGCGCGGCCGTCTCGTCTGTCCAGCAGGATCTCAAACGACGGCTGGAACCAGCGGTCGGCCGGCAGGTGCGTATCAGTTGGGTCCAACCGGCGTCCATGCATCTCACCGTGAAGTTTCTTGGTGAGACGCCGGAGCATGTGATCGAATCGCTCTTTCCAATGGTTTCGGGGGTGGCTGCCGCTCATCGAACGATCGAGGTGCCGTTCTCGCGACTGGGGACATTCCCGCGACCGCAGCAACCGAGAGTTCTATGGGCAGGTCCGTTGGAAAGTTGGGAGAGGGGGAATGATGGGGAACGGCTGCAGGCCTTACATCGGGCGGTGGAAAAGGAGTGCCGGGCGGCAGGACTTGCCGCGGAGGAGCGGCCGTTTAGTCCGCATCTGACCCTGGCACGAATCAAAGAAGGAGAGCGGCAGGTCGGAGAGGGGCTGGCTCACAGCGGGGTCTTGAATCATCCCGTCACAATCGGCCTCTTGCCGATCACCACGCTGGTCATGATGAGGAGCGAATTGCGGCCGGCGGGGCCGGTCTATTCAACACTGTGGACCTGTCCACTGACTCCGGCAGATGAACTAAGACATGGGTCAGCGTGACGGCAGCCGATTGTCACTATCTCGTCAGACATTCCTCCGGAGCCTCTACGGTTGAACCGGTCAGTGCGGCGACCTGCATCCGACACATGGCGGAGACAATGCCCTCATACACCGTCGCTGCGGCCACAGACCAGGCCGGGTTGAACGGTTCGCCTCGAAAGGCGGCCTCGGCGGCTTTCTTTTGATCGTAGGTCAGATCGCGTCCCCCGTGACTAGACCGTTCGTTGGAAGTGGCGATGTGGTCACCGGCGGCACTTTGTCTCAATTCCTGTGACATGGGCTCCTCCTCTATCGTTCGAGATGTCAGGCGCACATGTTGGGAGGGATGAGCAATCTTGGTGCCAAGATGTTCGCGAGTTTTTCTGCTTGAGGGGCTTCTGCTACCGGCGGATCTGTGAGGGTAACTGGTGACCTCTCATCCCGCAGGTCTGGCTATTTTTCAAAGAGTTATGCGAGTCGTCTCGTTTGCGAGCCGACCAGAAGTGCCTGATTCTGCGCCCTGACGATGTTCATCGTCATTGTGGTGGTTCTGACAAGACTCAGGAATTTTGACAGCCTGGTCCGATCG
>DAONAB010000168.1:0-7253 GCA_035400805.1 Nitrospira sp.
TGCCCTTCTCCTGATTTAGGAGCGGATATCAACCACCTCAAATGTTGACAGATCTCCGGACCGCCGGTATACTGGCTATAGTTGAGAACGGTTATCAGTATCGAGGAAGTATTCCCATCACCCAGCCGAGACAATTGACCATCAGTGGGAGACGCCACTCATGTATGTCTGCTTATGTAAGGGTTTAACGGAATCGGATGTGCGGGAAGCAGGTCGTCAAGGGCACCTGACCACAAGACAAATTATTGCTGAGTTCGGTTTGCGGGAAAATGGGTGCTGTGGTCGTTGCGCCAAAAATATCCACGAACTAGTGGCACTGGCCAAGAGCCACTTAGAAAGTGCCTGCCGCAACCCGGTCTCATCCTAAATTCGCTGATAGATCACTCAATTGAGGCTTCAGCGCACACCACTTTCTTGTAGAGCAAACCCGCACTTGACTGCCCCGGCAACATCAGCCACTCGCCGTCCTAATTCCCGAGCACTGGAGAGCTCCTGCTCATCGATCCCAGGACTATGGCCTTCTGTTGTGGCAGAAGCGCCAAACGCACCACCGCCGCTGACCGTGATCATATAATTTCCGAGCATCGCGGCAAGAATTGAAAGCATCGTCAGTTCTTTTCCGCTGGAAATTTGACCACCGGTCGCGAAGGCCGCCCCCACCTTATTTTTCAGTTTGAATTCTGGGAACACGCCGAACTTGAACTGCCAGTCATCGATAAACGCCTTCACCTCCCCGGCCATATTGGACCAATAGACGGGAGAGCCCAAAACAATGGCGTCTGCCGCGAATAACTCCTCAGCCGTCACACTTCCTACACGCCGGACAACGACCTTCGTGTGAGGTACCATCCGAACGCCCTCAGCAACCGCTTCGGCCATTCGCTCGGTGTTCCCAGAAAGTGAATGAAAGGCCACCAACACCTGAGTGATTGCCGGGGTATCGGCTGATGCACCAATAGTGGGCCCAATCAGAATACCGGCTGCACACAAAAGCAGCAGTCGCCACATCGGAAACATGATGTACCTCTTAGTGACTCAGAGAACAAGACTGGCATCGGGGGGCCAGGCCTGAACGGCCTGGCGGGAATCTATGTCTTTCGATGAGAAGACGGGAGATAGGGATTTCTGAAACTCACTATGCGGAACGGCGCATACTAGCGACGAATCACTTCCTCGTCCATATGCTCTTCAACCGACACCTGGGTCAATGTCCCGCGATAGTCGCACTTGTGGCAGCGGATGCGAAATTCCTCGATCCACTTTTCCTGCACATAAGATTGACGACACTTCGGACAGACAAACACGCCTCGCATGTACACCACACGTCGCGTTTCTTTCATGAACAGCCTCCATCGAAGTCAAATTATAGGCCGAGGATGGCATAGGGGCCGGCGAAATTGCAAGGCGGCACCCCTACTCCAGAACTTACACCGTCTCTATCTTGACGGCTCACAAGCAGGCCGCTAGGATGCGGCCATGAATCGATCGCTAGATTATCCTCTGAAGACACATCACTCCACATGGTTGAGCCGATTGACCGGTTGCCTGTGGCTCCTCGCAATCATGGCACACTGCTGTTTCGGCTGGGCTGCCGACCTACCGGCCGAGACCCTTATTGCGGTCAAAACGCCGAGTGGCGTGGTGATTCAAGCGGAATTAGCAGATACCGCGCTGAAGCGTGCGCAAGGATTGATGTTTCGCGAGCATCTTGCGGACGATCGGGGCATGTTGTTCATCTTCGGCGATGCCCAGCCTTGGACGTTCTGGATGAAAAACACCAAGATTCCACTCGATATCATCTGGATGGATGCAAAAAAAATCATCGTGCATATCGAACGCAACACCCCTATCTGCACCAGACAGGACGACGGATGTCCGCAATACCATTCCGAAGAAGGCGCACTTTATGTGCTAGAGCTCGGGGCGGGACGGGCGGCTGCGCTTCAACTCCAACGAGGCGTCAAACTCAGCTTCAAACAACCCTGATCGGACTCAGAGCGATTACGTTCTCTTCTGTGTTCCCCAGAAAAAGCTCTGAATACGTTCCACGAGAGAACGGGTATGCGTGACGACCGAAAGGGACGCCGCATCTCGCGAGAGCTGCGCCTTCGCTGCCGCCGTGACGGCCTGTCGACGGGCGACCACCTCACCAATTCTCTCGATCAGCCGCCGGTCTTCCCGAACGACCTGTAGCAAGGCCTGCTTCCCGACGGCAATGACCGACAGTTCTGTCGAAGCCACCACGGTGGCCGACCGCGGCTCACCGGTCAATAAAGACATTTCCCCGAAAAACTTTCCCGATTCGAGCGTCGTCACAGTGGTAGTGAGTCCTCCCTGTTCCAGGCGGACATCAGCCTTCCCGGACACAATCACGTACAACACTTCTCCGGGATCTCCTTGGCGAACGATTCGTTCACCCGGCAAGTACAATTCCCAGTTGGCGCCTTCCGCCAGCACTTCAATTTGTTTTGTATCGAGCGTTGCCAAAAAGTCGACTCCCTGCAGTTGACCCATAATGCGTTCGAGGGCGTGATGTTTTGACACACCATCCTCGACGGCAGGTTGATGCAGGACACGCTGAGGAAACGGAATCTCAATGCCCTTGCGAGCGAAAGCGTGCCAGATGTAGGTGCGCATGGCACTCTCGATCGAATCCCGCTGCGAGAAATCTCCAATTGGAAACTTAATACGGTATTGGATAGCCGACTCATTAAATGCGTTCACAAATGCGCTCGGTTTGGGATCAGGCAACACTCCTGCAACTGCAGTCGCAGTTTCAAGCAGCGTCGCGCAGACCTCTTCAGGCGGAGTTCGATATGCGGCGTCGACCAACACGTTGCACAAATGCGTCGTGGTCGGCCTCGTGAAATTCGTCACCCCGCTTTGAATCACCAAATCATTGGGCAACGACACCACATCATGAGCACGGGTCAATAGGGTGACATGCTCCATGCCAATATGCGTGACAACCCCTTCTCGATCTAGCACTGTGACCCAATCCCCCACCTTAACGATTTTCCCGAGCTCAATGCCGGAGAAAAATCTCGTCAAGGTATCCTTCAGCGCCACGCCGACCATCGCCGCCGCCACCGTGGGCAACGCCACGAGAGCCACAAGGTTGATCCCCATGACCAACCAGAGAATGACCACACCGGCTGCGACGACTTCCGAACCGATGAGTAACTGGCGGACGATATCAGGGATGTAGCGCTGCCCCCGCTCAATGAGCCATTCGCCGATGATGAGGACATCGAGGATCGTGAAGACGAAGAATGCTGCGCCGAGCCAGGCTGTTACAGCAAGGCAGGACTGAACGAAGTGGGGAAGGGATGCTCCAAGACCACTGTGGCCGATCAGGGATGCAATAACGAAAAAGACGCCCACGCCACCGGCATAAAACGGCAGAACGGGAACCGGCTTGCCGCGGCGAGTAAACACGTACGTCAGGCCGACCAACACCCCAGCCACACAAGCCACAATGGCCAGGATGGCGCCGAGGAGGGATCCCAGACTCATGTGGACATCACCCACCGCAGGAAGGATCGCACAAAGAGATACCTTTCAGGCTACGCGCGCTCTTGCCAGGAACGCATCCGGCGCACGGTGATGACACCCTCGACCTTCTCAATCGCTTTAAACACCCTCGACAGATGCGCCGTGTCCGCCACTTCGACGATGAAGTCCAGCATCGCCTTCCGGTCTTCGCGGGTCGTAATTTCAGCTCGACTAATATTGGCCTGGCATTCCGAGATGGCCGTAGAGACATGCGCCAACACCCCGGTTTTGTCCACCGCAATCACGCTGACCTTGACGGAATGGGTGCTGGGCGTGGTTTGATCCCACTCGACTTCGACCAGTCTGTTTTTATCGTAATCCAGCGCTTCGAGATTGGGGCAATCAACCGTATGAATTGTGAGCCCACGCCCTCTGGTGATGTAGCCCAAAATACGATCCCCGGGGACGGGATTGCAGCAGCGAGACAGTTGCATCAGGAGATCCCGAGCCCCCTTGACCTGGACACCCGTATCCTCAGCGCGTCCGGTCGCGGGCTTGTGCGGCACCGGAGGTTCAGGCGTCACGATCTGCCCTTCTCCCGGCGAAGGAGGCGCAATTTTGCTCATTACCTGAGACGTCGGTACATGTCCAAAACCCACCGCAGCGGCAAGTTCTTCCGGTGTTTCATACCCAACCTGCTTGGCGACCGCGAGGAGCTGCTCCGATCGCATCATCTGAGCCGGGGCCAGCCCATGCCGCCGGAACTCCGCTTCCAGCAATCGTTTGCCGATCTCGATGCTGCGAGACTGTTCCTCTGCTTTGATCCAGTGCTTGATTTTTGTCTTCGCGCGAGAGGTGCGGACAAACTTCAGCCAGTCCCGGTGGGGCGTTTGGTTGGCCGCCGTCAAAATCTCCACCATGTCTCCGCTCTCCATCATGTGTTTCAGCGGGACAATCTTGCCGTTGACCTTCGCTCCGACACAATGGTCTCCGATTTCCGTATGGACCGAATAGGCGAAGTCCACGGGAGTGGAACCTTTCGGGAGTTCCTTCACCATGCCCTGTGGAGTAAAGACGTACACCACGTCATGGAAGAGGTCGAGCTTGACTGAATCCATAAACTGGCGATTGTCAGGCAGATCCTGATTCCACTCCACGAACTGCCGGAGCCAGCTGAATACCTTTCCGTCCTTTTCGTCGATTCGTCCGTGTTCCTTGTATTTCCAATGTGCAGCGATACCTTGCTCGGACACTCGATGCATTTCCTCGGTGCGGATCTGAAACTCCACATGCTCGCCCTTGGGGCCCGCCACCGTCGTATGCAACGACTGATACATATTGGATTTCGGAATGGCGATGTAATCCTTAAAGCGGCCAGGCAGCGGGCGCCATAGCGAATGAATCACACCGAGCAAGGCGTAGCAGTTCATTTTGATATCGGTGATGATGCGTAACGCCGCGAGATCGTACACCTCCTCAAACGAGATCGACTGCTTTTCCATTTTTTGATAGATGCCATACAGGTGCTTGGGTCGACCGGACACCTCCCCATGCAAGCCGGCCTCCGCCATGGCTTTTTTCACCATGTCGATGACTTCCTGAATGTATTGCTGCCGGTCTTCGTCCCGCTTGGCCACCCGTACCCGCAGCATTTCGTACACCTCCGGCTTGAGGTGTTTCAAACAGAGGTCTTCAAGTTCGTTTTTGATCCACCCGATCCCCAGGCGATTGGCCAGGGGCGCATAAATTTCCAGCGTCTCTTGGGCAATCTGCCGCCGTTTCCCTTCGCTGAGATACTCCAGCGTCCGCATATTATGGAGGCGATCCGCCAACTTGATGAGTACGACGCGGATATCATCCGCCATCGACAACACCATTTTACGGAAATTTTCCGCCTGCTTTTCCTCGTAGTTCCGGAAGGTGATCTTGCCGATCTTGGTGACGCCATCGACCAGATGCACGACGTCTTTTCCGAACCGCTGCTCCAGTTCGAGCGGCGTCGCGAGCGTGTCTTCCAAGGTGTCGTGCAGCAGACCAGCCACGATGGCCGTCACGTCCGTTTTCAGGTGGGTCAACAGACCGGCCACCGCCAGGGGATGGCGAAAGTACGGCTCGCCGGACCGGCGCATCTGCCCTTCGTGGGCCTTGGCCGAAAAGTCGTAGGCCCGGCGCACAAGGTCCAAATCCGCCTCAACGTTATAGCTCTTGACTCGCTCAATCAATTGATCGAGCTCTGTCACCGTCTCGTGGGGCATACTTATGACACCTCGCCGCTCATGCGCAACGCCTTGATACGTAACTGCACGCGGTCATACCCGTTCCAATGGTTCCGCTCAGGACTAAAGGCCAGATCAACTGGCTTCCCCGCCTTCAGTCCAAGTTCTTCAAACGATCCCATGCGAAACCCGATGCTATCAAATATAAACGAGCGGCCTTGCCGCACACGCAGCTTCAGATGTTTTTCGCCGACGACCCGGGCCTCGACCACGTCGAGACCGCGAACGGCCAATGTCGGTTCCGGATTACCCGCTCCAAATGGATGCAACGATTCGAGCTCCTGAATTAAGTCGAAATTCACGTCCGTGAGGTTGACCTCCGCATCGACATGCAAGGTCGGCCTGACCAAGCTGGCGGTGGCCCATTGTGCCGCGACGTCACAAAACCGCCGGCGAAACTCATCCAATCGCGATTCGTGAATCGTCAGCCCCGCAGCACTCGGATGGCCGCCAAAGGCGTCCAACAGATCCCGGCATGCCGACAAGCCCTGGTACAGATCAAATCCCTCCACGGTTCTGGCAGAACCTTTCCCGATACCCTTCTCATCCACTGCGATCACGATGCTCGGGCGATGGAAGCGATCAACCAACCTCGCCGCCACAATGCCCACAACACCCAGATGCCAGTCACGCGATCCCAGCACAATCGCGGCCGCCGGCTCGTCCTGCTGCAGCGAGGCGCCCGCTTCCGCCGTAATCCCCTCCTCGATCTGCTGGCGCTGGCGATTCAGCTGTTCCAACTGTTCCGCAATCTGCATCGCTTCCCGATCAGATTCAGTCGTCAGCAGTTGCACGCACAACATCGCATGATCCAGTCGACCGGCAGCATTCAACCGTGGCCCCAGGCGAAATCCAATCGTTTCACTGGTACAGGCTTTTGCAATACCGGCGACCTGTTTCAAGGCGCGGATTCCGCAACGAGCCCCACGATTGATCTGAATCAGTCCCTCCCGCACCAGAATGCGATTCTCATCCTGAAGCGGGACAATATCGGCCACCGTCGCCAGGGCGACCAAGTCGAGACAGGATTCCGGCTCGACGTCGCCTGAGCCATAGCGTCGCTGATAGGCTGAGACCACCTTATACGCCAAGCCTGCAGAACAGAGTCCCTTGAAGGGATAGATCGCGTCGCGTCGGTGCGGATTGAGTACGGCAAGGGCCGCGGGCATCGTGGCATCGGTCTGATGGTGGTCCGTCACCACCACATCCATCCCCAGCTCTTTGGCGACGGCTATTTCATGATGCGATGTGGTTCCGCAGTCTGAAGTGACCAGCAATGTCACGCCTTCCTGCGCCAGCCTTCTCACGGCCCCTTCGTTCAGTCCATACCCCTCCCGTACCCGGTGAGGAATGTAGCCGAAGCCGTTTCCTCCCAAGCCCTGGTAGAACGACAGGTACAGGCTCGTGGCCGACACCCCGTCCACATCGTAATCCCCATAGAAACACACCCGTTCCTGACGCGCGAGCGCCATATGGAGTCGC
>DAONAB010000169.1:0-7232 GCA_035400805.1 Nitrospira sp.
CCTTCCGGCTCAGCGCAAATTGTTCTCATTGTACAGTTCTCTCCCTTGAGTTTCGGCTCCCATACGGACAATGGCGGATTGAATCCTTTGCACTTCCTGCAGAATCAATAGGTTGCGGCACGAGAGGGAAACGGTACCGAGCTTGCAGTGGACACTCCACATAACAAAAGGAGTTCCATCATGATTGAGTTTCCGCTGATCCTCATAGGTTATGCCCTTCTGCCGATCATTGCCTTTCAGCTGATGATCATGGCTGACCGTCCCCAACAGAAAGGCGAGCAAAACGCCTTTCCACAGGTCGAAATCCTGTAAGGCTGCGGCGGCTTCACAAGCCATGAGTGGAGCCGCCGCCTTTCCAGGCTGTTGTCATTGGCGCTCGCCTCCATGCCGGTTCTGAGAATGTACGCCTCAATTTGTCGGTGAGACCACCCGCCGGACTCCACACCTCACTTTGCTGCTCTAAGTAAGTCGGGGTATATCGAGAAACGCACCGATACCCAATGGGCTCGACGAATCCAGCAGACGTAGGTAAGATTGGTCATGTATACTGTGGCCTGATCACCAAATGCGTGCCCTCTACCAGCACGCAGCGTTCTTGCTAAAGAGTCAGTTCATGGCGAGCAGTCAGCAACAATCCTTTACCCCAAAGTCCATGCACCCGGCGAATCTATTGATCAGTCTGGTTTTGCTCCTCCTTACCATGACCGGATGTCATGGCTATGTCCTTCTGGAAACGCCCACGACCGATGGCTTCCACTCTAAACTTCCTGCCCCCTATACAAGAGCAGTCGTCTGGGGAGGGCGTGCCGACACCGTCCAAAGCGCCAGCACGTGGCTCCTCAAAAAGGGCCTTCTCGTCGTAGACCAAACCAAAGTTTTGCAAGCCGCAGCCGATCAAAAGGTGAGCCTGTCCGGATATCAGTATCTCGAAACGGATGTACTTCGCATGGCGAAATTGGTCGGTGCCCGGTTGGTCGTATTTAGCAATGCCGAGGTGGGGTCTTGGGAAGCGCTGGATTGGAGTGGAGGGTTCCCTCGTAGTCAACGAGTCCACTCCGCCACGATTGCGCTACGGGCTGTCGATGTAAACACCGGCGAGATCGAATGGAGCGGGAAAGCTCAGTCCACCGAACGATTCAGCAATATCGAGGAAGGGGTCAGCCTCCTCACCTGTCATGCCTTGGCCACCGCCTGGGGCATGCGTAATCCCGGTTCCGTGGCTCCCGAGAACATCTGCCCCCCGGGATCAGGTCTTATGACCACCGAGGGCAGCCGGCATCAGGCCACCCCTGCGGCATCGACGAGAGAAATCCTCACCCCATCAATGAACAACTAGGCTCGCATTACTTCGACGTCAAGCAGCTCCCCTCTCTCATCGGACAGCCACCAAGCCGCGTAAACTCGCTCTTTTATCGATTTTCTCGTCCGGCACGGTATACTGCAGGAGAGCCTGCTCTGACTGGTTCTTTCCTGAGTGTTGCCTATGATGCAGTACCCGCTCATTCTCCTCCTGAGTTGGAGTATTTTTGCGGCCCCAGTCGTCGAGGCCGCCGAGAATCACCCGTTTTGGACGGAACAGGCCCTCTTTCATTTTGGTGAGGACGTCTTTTTTACCGGACGCGCTTCCTGCGCACCGAATGTGGAAGAAGGTCGTCAACGCGCCTACCTCGCCGCAGTCCAGGAGGTGAAAAATTTCACGCGGGCCCAGGAAATCGGTGGATTTCCCCTGGATACACAGATGATTTTTGAGGAGAGCCACCCGACCGACTGCGCCCCGGGATTGGTAACGGTCTGGCGCCTCTTGCGTGCGCCGCGCCAGGCCTTGGATGGACTCGCAAAACGCGCCAGCCCTGGGAGGTCCGCCGACATTTCACCCATAGTTGCACAAGTCGCAGCCGTTAGAAATCTCACGCCTCGTGTAGGGATGTTGCGGGATGAGGTGTGGAATCGATACGGCTTGCCTCGATCAATATGGGCACGCCCTGAAAAAGGCGAACTCATCTGGGACTACGCGCAATTCGGCCTCACCATCGTATTCAACCAGGACGACGTCTTGACTCGCTGGCGGCTGACCGGTCCCAACCCGCGGTCCAGCGAAGACACCGCGCCAGCACCTCAGCCGGAGTCGTTCAATGGCAAGGATCTTCCCGCCATCGACCTCACGGCCCGCCTCCAGCAACTCGAAGAACAACAGGATCTCCAACGCCGGCATGAGGCTCAGCGCTATTGCTCGTTGCGGTTCGCAGAGGTGCCTGACAGCTTGCGCCCCACACAAGGCACATGCGAGCAGCGGGAATACCAACGACTCAAGGAGCGCCACCCCCGATTCTAATCCGCGGACACGAGACACTGTCATGAAGGAGTGCCGGCATGACCACCGTCGGAATACCCCACGCGACCATCCTTCTCGTTGACGACGATCCCTCGACGCTTCTGCTGGCGTCAAAACCCCTGCAGGACCAGGGATACACCGTGCTGCAAGCGCCGGGGAGCGCCGAAGCGCTGAGACTCTATGCGGAACACCCCACGCCCATCCATCTCGTCGTCACGGACATCTTTCTCCCACCCCCCGGTTTCCAGCTCTCCGTCGAGAAAAATCCTTACCCTCGGGTCAATGGAATGGAGATGGTCGACCGGCTGCTTGAGAAAAAACGGGATATCCGCATCATTCTGATGTCCAGCACTCCCGGACGAGACCTGCAGAGTCGCGGCCTGATCCGGGAAGGATTGCCCTTCCTCAAAAAACCCTTTACCAGCGAAGTCCTGCTGACGCTCATCCGCGACACCTTGGCCGGCCCCCCGACCACACTAGGCCCCGCCAAACCTTCTAGCTCCGGCCAGGGTGAGGTCGAGTGGGTCGACTGACCCCCATCACCTCCACCCACATCTCAGCATAGGCCACGAGTAAAAGCAGGGATTGCTTGTCAGGCAACACCCCCTCGGATAGACTTTTCTCACGAGAGGGATACTTCGCATGGCACGAGTAAAAGCAACCGAGGCAGTACGCAGCAAAGCCAAACCGAACCCGGTGGATGAACTCACACGAGGCATCGCGACCCTTCGGGAATTGAGTGTTCAGATCGACGATCTGAGTCGAGACGGATTTCCCTACCGGGAAGCGGTCCGCGCCAGAACCGAGCTCTCCTTTCGGGAAACCATCCGACGCTTGTTCGGTGAAAAATCCCCTGAATATCAGACGCACAAAAACCACAAACTCAAGGTCGGCACACGCGCCGAATCCGCCCAGAGCACGGCGCTGCTCAAAGAGTTCATCGCCGCGCTCGAAATTCAGAAAGCTGAGTTGCTCGGTCTCACGCCAGAGGACGTCATCGCCGTGGTTGCGACAGAACCAAGTCCTCCGTCGCTGACCGTGGTTCCGCCCACTACTCCGCCTGACCTCACCGCCATGCCGAGCGCGACACATTCCGCTCCGCCCGCAGCCGTTTCTGTTCCTATTCCACTTGCGCCGTCCACCATAGCGAGTGCCACCGTCAATCCACCCCCTTCGTCTCCCGCGCCCTCATCCGCAGCCGCACCGATCGTCGCGCCTTCGCCGTCGATACCGGCCACGGAGACCGTGCCCCCACATGCGAATGACGCACCAACAGCTCGAGCCATCCCGCCACCAGTCCCGGTCGGCTCAGCGTCTGGCGAAGCCGTGCAGGTACCACCGCTCAGCAGTACACTACCTCCAATCACGTTACCGCCTCCCCCCATCGGTGTGGCCTCAGCAGCGCCACCAGTAAGCCATAGCACCGCGAAAATCGCCGCAGAGGCGCCGATTCCCACGACTACCATTCCTCCACTCGCATCGGCAATGAATCCCGTGCCCCAAGGAACCATTCCACCTGTTCCCCATACGACCTTGCGCCCACGACCGGCACCAGTCGTCAGTGCCGATCCCCCGGCACCGGCGCAGCCTGTAGTCAATGTTCTGCCTACCTTGACGCTGACACCGATGCCTGCTCCGGCTCCTGAACCGCCCCAGCAGGTAGTGCCATCGACAGTTGCACCGACAACCGCCTCGAGCCCTGTTCCTCCTCCGGAGATTCGAACCGCGCCTCCGCTCGTTCAGACCATGGCCCCAACAACGACCAGCACGATCCCTGCACCGCAGCCGGAGCCGCCCGTTCTCCCCAGCGTGGCCCAGGCACCTGGTCCGATTCGGTCGTCACCCCCCGTGTCCCCCCAGATCCCCATTCTAGACAAGCTGCCAGAAGCGAAGCCCCCCGCCGAGCATGGCACGCTGGACATATTGAGACGAGTCTGCGCCCGGTTTCACCTCGTGGCGCGCCAACTGCGGCTTAGGAAGGAATACCGTCCGACGCTTGAGATCAACGACGAGTATGACTTGCAAGATCTCTTCTATGCGCTCCTCCGATTGCAGTTCGATGAGGTCGGCACGGAAGAGTGGACTCCCGCCTATACGAACGGCGCGCCCCGAACCAGCTACCTGCTCGACTGGGAGAAAACGGTGGTGGTCGTCAAACAGACACGCTCCGGCCTAACGACCAGAGACCTCGCCGAACAGATTGCGGCAGATACCGCCCGCTATTCCGCGCGGCCCAATGGCGCGACCTTCGTCTGTTTTGTGTATGACCCGGACGGACGTGTGGGCAACCCTCGTGGATTGGAGGCTGACCTCTCCTCGACCGACGGGGGATACCGCATTGAAGTCATTGTGGCGCCCAAGTGATGGCACCTCTCGCCAGGCGCAAACCTGCATGCATCGTGTTGACATCATCCGGAGCAATCCGATAGGTTTCGATTCGCGAGCGGCGTAACGACCACCGCAGTATTTCACGGGAGATTCCCTGCATGCCCAACCGAGCCTACGTGTTGATCAACGTCCATCCCGGTCAAACCGCCGACGTCGTGAAGGCCTTGGCGGACATTAAGGAAATCAAACAAATCGACCCCTGCTGGGGGAAGCCGGACATCTTCACAATCGTGGAGATTCCGCATCAGGACGCGTTGACTCAGCTCGTCCTGGCCAAGATTCACGCCATCCCCGGCGTGGAGCAAACGGATACCCACAACGTCTATCGGCTTCAGGAGGCGAAGCCCAAGTGACGCGCCTGGTTGTCAGCCTCCTGCTCGCCACCGCCGTCGTCGGATGCGCAGGAGGCCCCCCCGCTCCTGAGCCGGATGTGATGGAAGTGACGCTTGAGGCTCCCGCCGACAAGGTCCAAACCGCTGTCGCTGAGGTGCTGACAGAGGGCGGGTACGCCGTGGATCAGGATGAGTCCGGCAACGTGACGACGGGCATGAGACGGGAAGTCAGAGGCCCCTGGAATGGATTGCTGCGCTGGAGGTTTGGAGTCGGAAAGAGCCGGGTGGAAGCGCGCATCGTCCCGCAAGATGACAGCACCACTCGATTACGGCTGCAGGTCTTTTACCGGGGGAAAGACGGCATCTTCGACACGTGGGAAGATGCAGAGACGCCGTTACCGCAAAGCGCCGCCAACGAAATCCGCCTGATCAAGAAGGCCCTGCGATTGCTGTAACGCGGGCCTATCGATCGTCGTTCTCGTCGCCGAAATCCAACCCGAACCGTTCCGCCATCCTGTACAGCGTCCGCCGATCGATGCCGAGGATCTTCGCCGCCTTGACCTTATTGCCCCGCGTTTCTTTCAGCACCCGCGAGAGATGACGCTTTTCCACCTCGTCCAACGTCAACAACGCGTCAGGATCGCCCTCAGCCAGTCCGCCGGCAGGCTTATCGGGCAGACCGGGCTCCGCCCGGATTGATTCGGGCAGGTCTTCAGGCAACAGCAGCGGGCCGTGACTCAACGACACGGCCCGTTCCACGGCATTTTCCAATTCCCGCACATTGCCCGGCCACTGATAGTGCTTCAGCAACACCATCGTTTCCGGAGCAAATCCCCGCACATGCGAAGATTGTTTGGCATACTTCTGCAAAAAGTGGTGGGCGAGCATCGGAATATCTTCCTGTCGCTGCGCTAAGCAGGGGAGCGCAATCCGTACCACGTTCAGCCGATAGTACAAGTCGTCTCGGAACTTCCCCTCTTTGACCCGCGCGGCAAGATCTCGATTTGTGGCGGCAATGATCCGCACATCGACTTTGACGGAGGAGGTACTGCCGACCCGCCGCACCTCCTGCTCCTGCATCACCCGCAACAGCTTGACCTGGAGTGCTTGCCCGAGATCCCCGATCTCGTCCAAAAACAACGTGCCGCCATTGGCCGCTTCAAACAACCCGGCTTTGGCGCCGACGGCTCCGGTGAACGCGCCTTTTTCATAGCCGAACATTTCCGATTCAAGCAGATGATCGGGCAGCGCGCCGCAATTCACGGGAATAAACGGTTTCTCGCGGCGAGGACTGTTCAAATGGACCGCCCGCGCGATCAGTTCCTTGCCGGTGCCACTTTCTCCTTCGATCAGGACGGTACTGCGCCCATCGGATACCCTGGCGACCAGCTTATACACCTCCAACATCGCAGGACTGCTGCCGACCAGATGCGACCAGGGTTCGCGCACGCGCGCATCTTCACGGAACCGGGCATTCTCCCGAACGAGACGGCAATGCTCCAAGCTGCGCTGCACGACCAGCCGAATCTCATCTCGCTTGAACGGCTTTGCCAGATAGTCGTAGGCGCCCTGCTTGATGGCTTCAATCGCACCTTCCAAGGAGCCGAATGCCGTCAGCAAGACAATCGACGTATCCGGGCTGAACCGCTTGAATTCTTTCAACACCAAAAACCCGTCGCCTTGCTCCATGCGAATATCGGTAAGCACCACGTCGGGAGCGGCGTGCCTGCCACGTTCCACCGCGGCCTGCCCGCTGGCAAAGGCTTCAACCTCATACCCCTCTTTCACGAGCGCTTCCGCGAGCAAGGTCCGCGCAGCCTCATCATCGTCGACCACAAACAGTTTTGCCTGACTCATCAGTCGTATGCTCCTACGCTGCGCCGGGAATCGTCGGCAATCCGGGAAGGATCACGGTCGCCGTCGTCCCGGTTCCCACTTCACTCTCCAGTGTCAGCTGGCCGCCATGCGCGACCACGACCTCACGGCTGAGAAACAATCCCAACCCGGTCCCTTTACCGATCGCCTTCGTCGTAAAAAACGGCTGGAACGCCCGCTCCACGTCTTCCCGCGGCATTCCGCATCCGGAATCAGACACCGCGAGCGTGACCGTCGTGTCGAGATCAGTCCGACCCGTGCAGGAACCGCGCTCCCGCTCCTCTGCCGATGCCGGGCGTGCGGCC
>DAONAB010000170.1:0-2558 GCA_035400805.1 Nitrospira sp.
AATTGCCCTTGCTGGGCGTCTGCCTCGGCCATCAATCTCTTGCGGTCGCCTTCGGCGGAGAAGTCATTCGCGCCGAGCGTCTCATGCATGGAAAAACCTCAATGGTTCGCCATGACGGCCGGACCTTGTTTCGCAATCTGCCCAATCCCTTCGAAGCCACCCGGTACCATTCGCTCATCGTGAACCGGAAGAATCTGCCCGATTGTTTTGAGATCAGTGCGGAAACGGCCGAGGGCGAAATCATGGGCATGCGGCACAAGACGCTGGGCATCGAAGGGGTACAATTCCATCCCGAATCGATCCTCACCACCGCCGGCAAGGAGCTGCTGCGCAACTTCCTCAAGTTATAACGTGAGGGCTGGGGCGTTGCCGCCTCCCGTCGATGTGTACCCATGATCAAAGATGCCATCAATAAACTTGCCGACCGGGCTGACCTGACAGAGCAGGAAGCCGAAACGGTGATGGGCGAGATCATGGACGGGTCCGCCACCTCCGCCCAGATTGCCGCCTATCTCATGGGCCTGCGCATGAAAGGCGAGACGGTGGAAGAAATCGCCGGTTCCGTCCTGGCCATGCGCGCGAGGGCGACGAAGATCCGGGTCAAGGATTCGATGGTGCTGGATACCTGCGGCACCGGCGGGGATCGGGCCCATACCTTCAACATTTCGACGACGGCGGCGTTCGTGGTTGCGGGTGCCGGGATTACGGTTGCCAAACATGGCAATCGCTCCGTGTCGTCAAAGTCCGGAAGCGCCGATGTGCTGGCCGCACTGGGTGTCGCCATTCAGCTGCCGCCTGAGCAGGTTGCCGATTGCGTCAACGAGGTGGGCATCGGATTCCTGTTTGCGCCCCTGTACCACAGCGCCATGAAACATTGCGCCCAGCCCCGGCAGGAACTGGGCATTCGCACGCTGCTCAATATTCTCGGTCCACTGACCAATCCGGCAGGAGCCCGCCTCCAGGTCGTCGGCGTGTTTGATGCCGGTCTGACGGAGTTGCTGGCCAAGGTGCTGGTTCATCTTGGCGCGCAACATTGTTTTGTGGTGCACGGGATGGATGGCCTGGACGAAATGACCGTGACGGATCGCACCAGAATTTCCGAGGGCAAGGCCGGCGTGGTCTCCAGTTACACGATTGATCCCTCCGAGTTCGGGCTTACGCGTGTCCGTCCGAAGGACCTGGTCGGGGGGAACGCCGACGACAACGCCGCCATCACGCGAGACATTTTCCGGGGCCGAAAAGGTCCGAAGCGCGATATCGTCTGTCTCAATGCGGCGTCCGCGCTCGTGGCAGGGCGTAAGGCGAAAACGCTCCAAGAAGGGTTCGAGCTGGCTCAGCGGACGATCGACGCCGGTGCGGCCATGGAAAAATTGGAACAACTCATCGCGTTTACCAAGAAGGCTTCGTGACACTGTGATTCTCGATCGAATTCTCGAACATAAGAAAGCGGAACTTCGTCATAAGAGCAGCCGCGGGTATCTGGCTGACCTGAAAACCAGAATCCGTGACGCCGGTCCAACGCTGGGATTTGCGGTCACCCTCGATGCGCGTCGTACACCTGACAAGCCGGCACTCATCGCGGAAGTGAAGAAGGCCTCGCCGAGTCTCGGTCTTTTACGGCCTGAATTCGAGCAACGGTTCGAGCCGGTCAAGATTGCCGAAGCGTACCGTGAGCATGGCGCGTCGGCGGTGTCCGTGCTGACGGACAAAGATTTTTTTCAAGGCGATCTGGCCTACCTGGCCGAGGTGAAACGCAAAGTCGGCCTCCCGGCGCTCAACAAAGAATTCATGGTCGCGGACATTCAGTTTTATGAAGCCCGGGCCTATGGCGCCGATGCGGTTCTGCTCATCGTGGCCGGTTTGGAGAAACGTCAGTTGATCGATTTTTCAGCGCTGGCAAAGGAATTGTCGCTGGATGTGCTGGTGGAAACGCACCATGAGCGGGAACTCGACACGGTGCTCGAATGGTTGCCGGACGTCCGGCTCATCGGCATCAACAATCGCGACCTCAAGACTTTCTCGACAGACCTCGGCGTGACCCTTCGCCTGGCCAAGCGGATTCCAGCAGACAAGCTGATCGTCAGCGAGAGCGGAATTCATACACGCAAGGATGTCGAGCGGTTGGTCGAAGCGGGCGTGCATGCCATGCTGATCGGCGAATCGTTGATCCGGGCGCAGGATACGGGGGCGAAGATTCGCGAGCTGTTCGGTGAGAAGTCCGCAAAGGAGAAAAGATGAAGACGCTGCTTTCTCTGGGTCTGATGGTCGTAGGGCTGACGCTGGCCGGCTGCGTGAATCAGGAGATTCATGAATACTCCCCCAAGTGGGATAGCTGGATGGGGAGCAATAAAGACGATCGTATCAAAGAGATGGGCATTCCCACCCGCTGCCATTCGTTCAAAGACGGAGGAGAGGTCTGCGAGTGGTCGATCCCGCAGCAAGACGGCCGACAGGATTTGATCGGCCTGACCTTCAATCCCAAAGGGCAAGCCTGCCAATGGTCCTACAGCGGATTCTACGGCATGCAGAAAAGCAAGACGAGCTGTTGACGGATGACC
>DAONAB010000170.1:2658-7207 GCA_035400805.1 Nitrospira sp.
AGAGACCGGCGATCGTTTCTCGCGTTGGCCGAGTTGCAGGGCCGCGCCGGCGTACGCGGGTTTTTGGTGGATGCCTTTTCTCCGGACGCCTATGGCGGCACGGGGCAGGTGGCAGATTGGTCGTTGGCGGCGGAAGCCGCTTCGGTCGCGCGGATTCTCCTCGCCGGCGGGCTGACTCCCGACAATGTCACCCAAGCCGTCGAGCAGGTCCATCCGTACGGTGTGGATGTGAGCAGCGGGGTCGAAGCGAAGCCTGGGAAAAAAGACCATGCAAAAGTCCGGGCGTTCGTGCAGGCCGTGAAGGGTTTGTCGCGATAACGCCGTCGCCGCTCTGCGATACGAGGCTGGCGGAGGTTTTCCGCATCCTGTTATACTTTCACCTTTACGATTAGCTGAAGGAAAACACATGGCGATACCAGATCGACATGGGCGGTTCGGTCCCTACGGCGGGCGATATGTGCCCGAAACTTTGATGCCGGCGTTGCTGGAACTGGAAGAAGCCTACCAACGCACGCGCAAAGACACGCGCTTTCAAGCCGAACTGAAACATTATCTCAAGGAATATGTCGGCCGGCCGACGCCGCTGTATTTTGCTCAGCGACTGACGAAGCGGCTGGGCGGCGCCAAGATCTATCTGAAGCGGGAAGACCTCTGTCATACCGGCGCCCATAAGATCAACAACGCCATCGGACAGGCGTTGCTCGCGCGCCGCATGAAGAAACCGCGGCTCATCGCCGAGACCGGCGCGGGGCAGCATGGCGTGGCGACGGCGACGGTGGCGGCGATGTTCGGACTCGAATGTGAAATCTATATGGGCACGGAAGACATGCAGCGGCAGGCCTTGAACGTCTTCCGCATGCGGTTGCTCGGTTCGAAAGTCACCGGTGTGGATGCCGGCAGCCGGACGTTAAAAGACGCCATCAGCGAAGCGATGCGGGATTGGACGACCAATGTGCGGACAACCCACTATGTGCTCGGCTCAGTCTTGGGCGCTCATCCCTATCCGATGATGATCCGGGACTTTCAGGCGGTGATCGGGCGTGAGGCTCGCAAGCAGATTCTGGCTGCGGAAGGACGGCTCCCGGATTGTTTGATCGCCTGCGTCGGCGGCGGAAGCAATGCCATGGGATTGTTTCACGCCTTTGTTCCGGACAAGAAGGTGAGAATGGTCGGGGTGGAAGCCGCAGGGCTCGGTGTGGAAAGCGGGAAACATGCGGCCCGATTCGCCGGGGGACGCCCGGGCGTGTTGCAGGGGACGATGACGTATCTGCTGCAGGATGAGAACGGCCAGGTCAATCTCACCCATTCCGTGTCGGCCGGCTTGGATTACGCGGCAGTGGGACCGGAGCACAGTTATCACAAGGAAACCAACCGGGCCGAATACACGTCGGCGACAGACGATGAGGCCTTGGCGGCCTTCGACCTGCTTGCGCGGGAAGAGGGGATCATGCCGGCTTTGGAAAGCGCCCACGCCATCGCTGAGGTGGTAAAGTGCGCGCCGCGCATGAAAAAGAATCAGATCCTCGTCGTGAATCTATCCGGACGCGGCGATAAGGATGTGCAGCAGGTGGCCAGAATCAAAGGCGTGACTCTGTAGCAGGGGGTTGAACCGGGCCGCCAGCTGCGTGCTCGTGGCGCACAAGGTCGACGTGTGTACCTGAGGACGCCTCACCCCTTTCCTTGCTGTGGCCTGGCTGGACCGACCGGTTGACCATCCTGCAGACAATAGTGTTGCTCGATCGCTGAGAGGCAGAAGGATATCGACATGAATCGTTTGGATCAGACGTTCGGCCGGTTGAAAGCGAAGGGGGAAAAAGCCCTCATCACCTATATCATGGCCGGTGATCCGTCCTTGCAGGAGACGGAACAGTTGGTGCTCGAACTGGAGCGGGCGGGTGCTGACATCATTGAATTGGGTGTGCCATTTTCCGATCCCATTGCGGACGGACCGGTGATTCAACAGGCAGCCGAGCGGGGATTACAAAGCGGTACCTCGCTTCGCAGGATTCTTGAATCGGTCTCTCGCCTTCGCGCCATGACGCAAATTCCTATCGTGTTGATGGCGTATTACAACAACATTCATGCGTTCGGAGAGGCAGACTTTTGCGAGAAGGCGGCTCAAGCCGGCGTCGATGGCCTCATCGTACCAGACATGCCGCCCGATGAAGCAGAACCGCTCCGGCAACCGGCCGCTCGGGCGGGCCTGCACCTGATTTTCCTCCTGGCGCCGACGAGCACGGCGTCGCGCCGCGCCTATGTGGCGAAGGAGTCCGGCGGATTTGTCTATTATGTTTCCATCACAGGCATTACTGGGGCTAAACTGAACGACATGGCGGGCGTGCGAGACAACGTCGCCAAGATCAGAAAACACACCAAGACACCGGTTGCTGTGGGCTTCGGTGTGGCCACGCCGGAAGATGCCGCGCGGGTCGCGGAAGCCGCAGATGGTGTCATCGTCGGGAGTGCGATTGTCCGTCGTGTTGGAGAACATGGGCAGGATGGCCGACTCGTTCACGAAGTGGGTTCCTTCGTTCGCTCCCTCAAGGCGGCCATGCAGCCTGGATAACCGGGTTCATGTCGGCATTCGCTCGTCATCACCTTCGCTGGTTTCGAACTTTGTTTGCAGGCCGATCGCACGCTATTTTCCCGCACCAGGCCTGACTCGCATCCATCTCGCGCCCTCGCCCTCTATCAGCCGACAACAACACTCATGCAGAGCGGTTGCGCTCTGCTCTGCAACGATTGATGGTTCACATGAGGAGATGCCATGGCCGTAGCTCGTCGTAAGATCAGTCGCACCACTCGGAAGACGACCTCCACAAATGCGTCGGTTGCCACGCGGAGGAAAACGACCGTTCGTAAACCGGGTCCTGTCGGCGAAGACCGCCTGCTGCGCACGCTGCAGCAGGGATTGTTCAATACCCTATCGAGTGCCGAGGGTGAGGGGCGCTCGCCCATCGGTGTGGCCGCGGCGTTCGTCCAATTATTTGTGCAGCTAACAAAGGTCCAGTCCGTGGCACTCTACCTGCGCGACGAACAAACCCGCGAGATGGCGTGTCTGGCAGAAGCCGGCGGCAGCGATCCATCCGTGACGGAACTCTGGCAGGAAGGACTGAAGAAAGCGGAGCAGCATGCTCAGATTGTGAGCGGGGAGTTGTACGGGGTCCGCTTACACCGGATCAACCGATTGGATGGGGTCGTCATGTTCCGGATTGGAAAGTCCCAGCGATTGCCCTCGCGCAAACTTCTGTCGTTGCTGACGGCGGTGGAACCCTGGCTGGCGGTGCTGCTGGACCATGCCCGGTTGACGGTGAAATACGCCGCGAAGATTCTTCGCATTCAACACCTGGAACAGGTGAGCGATATCTTGAATTCGTCTCTCGGGGAGGAAGAAAAATTGCGAAGGGCCTTGGACGCGGCGGTTCGACTGGTTGAAGCAGAAGCCGGCGCGTTATTTCTGGCCTCCTCCGAGGGAACATTGCGCTTGTCCGCCATTGGCGGAGAACGCGTCGCGGGACTCTCGGCGTTAACCTCCAACATTGCGGCCGGGGTACACCGGACGGGGCAGGCGGTGTTGATTACTCAAGGACGCCAGGATCCGCGGCTGGTCTCGGGGCAAGGATGGCAAGCGGCTCTGTCGGTCGCCTCGCTCGTATCGGTTCCGGTCCGCATGGGCGCGCGGGCGGTTGGAGTTCTGGAAGTGGTCAATCGCCGCAGCGGCAAGCCGTTCAGCAACTGGGATGTGTTGGAACTAGCGAGTCTCTCAAATCAATTTGGACTGGCGATCGACAATCTCCGAAGGGGAGCGGGCGGGGGTAAGAACTGACGGACAAGCAGCGGGTCAGCGTTTTTCAGGCGGCATGTACTTGATCATATCGGCCGCCAGTTTGGTCGCAAGGTCTTTCATATCGGGGCGGATGAAGAGATAACTTTCCTGTACCTGATGGCGAGCTTTCCAGACGATGGCGCCGTTGACGGCATCGACCAGCCGCATACTCAAGCCGACGCGGGCGATGTTATCGCCCTCTTCTCTCGTATACTCCCAGGCATTCACCTTGACCACCAGAAGAGAGTCTGCGCCCAATGCGTGCCCGATCTTGATCGCGGAATTTTTGTCCGATTGGCCGGTGGTTTCCATGCGTGAGAAATAGGTGACCAGCGCATCGAAAGCATCTTTGGTGGTCTGGAATGTGTCGGTGACTTGATCAGGCGGGACCACCTTCTCAACCCGGCGGCTCTTGATCAGAACTTTGGCCACGACCTCTTCCACGTCTTCACGCGCACTGTCATAGGTGCCGGAGATCGGAAGAATCGCCATGGTTTTCGGGTAGAACCCCCGCGCGGCCGGGCCTTCCCACATCTCCTGCAAGCCTCCGCAGCCGGTCAGGAAGCCGGTCATTACGAGGCAGAAAACTACACTGATGATGCGTACTGTGTGTCGTGTCATGGCTGATATAGCAAGTGTAGCAGATTGATTCAGTGCGAACGTAACCCTAGAAGGTCAAGGCCACGGACCCGGATGCCAGGGCAGCCTGGTCTCTGAAATCAT